>JAIRUI010000124.1 GCA_031254455.1 Chitinispirillales bacterium
ATATCGGCGATGTTGCCTGGTATGATAAAAACAGTGGCGGTAAAACACGTCCGGTAGGTACAAGAGCGCCTAACGAACTTGGCATATACGATATGAGCGGTAATGTGTACGAGTGGTGCGGTGATTGGTATGGCGGTTATCCTGCTAATGCTGTAACAAATCCAGTGGAACCGGCATCTGGCTCTTACCGCGTTATTCGCGGCGGCAGTTGGTCCTACCATTCGCAGTATTGCCGTGTTGCCTTTCGCAACGACTTTACGCCGTCCGACAGCAACGGCAATTTGGGCTTCCGCGTCGCCTTCAGTTCATCTCATTAGCGCCGCAGGCATAGACGCTTTGAGTTGAAGAAGAGAGAAAAAAAGAAAAATCGTTTCGCCGTAAAGGAATTTGACCTGCGTTAGCGGGCAAAGGAAAGGCGGCGAAACTTCTCTTTCTCTTCGCGCCCATAGGGCGCGGCTTTTATGAGGCGGCAAATATTATATTGTGTGTAATGTATTTCTTTTATGGGAAGCAATTTTGTGGAGGATAAAATGGTTATTACGAAAGAATTTATTTCGGAGATGGAAAGTTTGCCCGAGGAACATTCGGAAACAGTTCGGCAATTTGTGTATTTTTTGAAATATCGCAACTTAATAACACAAGACGATACGCAGTATTTGTCTTCGATTCCAAAAATGCTTGACAGCATTAAAGAAGGTATAAATACTCCGTTATCCGAATGTAAGAATCTTGAGGCGGTTTGGTTTGATGTATGATATTAAACTCACAAAACAGGCGGAAAAAGACGCTCAAAAAATAGAGGCGGCCGGACTAAAACCTAAAGTTGTCGAATTATTGAACATTATAAAAAACAATCCGTTTCAATTACCGCCTCCATATGAAAAGTTAAGAGGATTTTCTTCGGTCTATTCGAGAAGGATAAGTATTAAGCATCGACTGATTTACGAAGTTTGCGAAAGTAATGCTTTGAAAATTATACGAATGTGGACGCATTACGAATAAGGGAAAACATGCAGATTAAATTATTTACGATTTCCGCTTCGGACAGCGGAACGTTACAAGAAGAGTTAAATCATTTTTTATCCAATCGCAGAATATTGGAAGTCGAACAGAAATTTTGCGAAAACGATCGTGGCGGCGTCTGGAGTTTTTGCGTTAGGTATTTGGGTGAAAACGAAAGGGTAAAACTTCCGGCAGTTCAGCAAAATTTCGTAAAAAAGGAAAAACCCGATTACAAAGAGATTCTTAACGAACAACAATATAATTCGTTTTTGCAGTTTAAAGCCGCCCGTAAAGAAATTTCTGCTTTGGACGGCGTTTTACCTTACAACGTTTTTACGGACGCGGAATTGGTCGAAATAGTTCGTTTGGACGTAAAAGACGAAAAGAACGTATCCAAAATAAACGGAATAGGCGAAAAACGGGCTCAAAAGTATTGGAAAAAAGTACTTGAAAAGACAATAGAAACCGCCGCCAAAAGAAAAGAAGAAGAAAAAGATAAACCGAACGAAGAGGCGAAACCTAATGAAACGAGCGGGTTGTTTAATTGATAAAATCGCCGATTTGAACAATTTGTATCTGGCGTTTTATAAAGCCAAACGAGGTAAAGAATTTTCAAAAGACGCTATATCTTTCAAAAAGAATCTTGATGAAAATATAAAGAAAATCCAATCTCAAATATTGTGCGGGAAGGCGGATGTCGGCGATTATCGTTATTTCAAAGTTTACGACCCGAAAGAGCGGACGATTTGTGCGGCAAGTTTTCGCGAACGTGTTTTGCACCACGCTATAATAAATATCTGCGGACAGTATTTTGAAAATTACCAAATAGAAGACAGTTACGCCACGCGAATAGGTAAAGGACAATACGCCGCGTTGGAGAGAGCGAAAAGATTTACGAACAGATACAAATATTTCTGTAAAATGGACTGCAGAAAATATTTTGACAGTATTCCGCACGATAATTTGTCTAAAAAATTGTCGCATATTTTTAAGGATAAGAGATTATTGTCGATTTTTGACGATATAATAAATTCTTATTCGACAAGTCAAAACAGAGGATTGCCGATAGGAAACTTAACGAGCCAGTATTTTGCCAATTTTTATTTGGCGTTCGCCGACAGATTCGCCAAACAAACTCTGAGAGTCGGCGGTTTTGTTCGTTATATGGACGATGTCGTAATTTGGCATGACGATAAGGACGAATTATTACAAATAGTAAAAAAGTTCGGCGTATTTTTAGAAGAGAATTTATTTTTACAACAAAAGCCGATAACACTTAACAGAAGCGAATGCGGACTTTCGTTTTTGGGGTATGTTTTGTTTCCGAATTTGGTGCGTCTTAACAAATCAAGCAAGAAACGATTTTTGAAAAAAAGTGAAGATTACGGTATAAAATTTCAGAGAGGGGAGTGGTCGCAGGAAGAGTACGCCGCACATACTGTACCTCTTTTTGCATTCGCTGAATTTGCTGACAGTTTGGAATTTAGAAAGAAGGTTTTACAAAAACGGATGCACGCCGAACGGCTCTAACCGCGTAAATCGCGGCGGCAGTTGGAACAACAATTCGCAGAATTGCCGTGTTGCCAATCGCAACAACAATACGCCGTCCAACAGCAACAACAATTTGGGCTTCCGCGTCGCCTTCAACTCAAAGCGTCTATGCCAAAGCGGATAAGACGAGATGAATAGGCGTGTATTCGAACCGGGTAACCGGTTGAATAGAAAGGCGAATTATTTTTGCCGAAAGCATATTTCGGTTAGTAGAGTTTGAATTCTCGAAAGCCGAGTGTGTTTTTTTGATAAATGGAACATAGAGAGATTTGCGCTCCGTTTTTTTGTTTTGTGCGCAGATAGTATTTTATATGTAATATGTTTAATTTATTAAATTCGGGAGATAATAGATGGAACAGTGGGAAAGAGAATTATCGGAAATTCGCGCTATTATGGCTGATAACGCCAAAAAGATGGCGGAAACCTTTGAGGGCTTTGCGAAATTAGAGAAGCTGCATGAAGAGAACGCGAAAGGTTTTGCCGAACTGAGAGAGCGGCAAAAGAGAACTGATGAACAAATGAAGAAAACCGATAAGAAATTAGACCGGCTTGACGAAATAGTGAACGGGGTAAACAATAATATCGGTTATCATGCGGAGCAGTATTTTCAAAACGTATTCAAAAAGAA
>JAIRUI010000125.1 GCA_031254455.1 Chitinispirillales bacterium
CCGCCCATCATTTCCATAATTTCGTGCTGCCACGCTGTCATAAGATTTATGAGCCGTTTGTATCCGATTTCAGGATTCAATCGTTTAACCAATTCAGGAACTTGCGTCGCAATGCCCCAGTTACATTTACCCTCGTGGCAAGTTCTACACAAATGACAGCCCAGCGCCAAAAGCGCCGAAGTCGCAATATATACGCAATCCGCACCCAAGGCTACCGCTTTAACTATATCCGCGCTTGAACGAATACTGCCGCCCACAACTATTGATACGTTATCGCGGATTCCTTCTTCCCGAAGACGTGAATCGACACATGCCAAAGCAAGTTCTATAGGAATTCCCACATTATCGCGGATTCTTGTGGGAGCCGCCCCCGTTCCGCCTCTAAATCCGTCAATGGAAATTATATCCGCACCGCTTCTTGTAATACCGCTTGCAATAGCGGCTATATTGTGAACGGCGGCAATTTTAACGATGACCGGTTTTTTGTATTCTGTGGCTTCTTTCAGAGAAAAAACAAGTTGACGCAGATCTTCAATAGAATAAATATCGTGATGCGGAGCGGGTGAAATTGAGTCGCCGCCTTCAGGAATCATTCTTGTCCGCGAAATATCTCCGACAATTTTTGTACCCGGCAAATGCCCGCCTATACCGGGTTTTGCACCCTGCCCCATTTTAATTTCTATCGCCGCGCCGCTGCTGAGATACTGCGGGTTAACTCCGAAACGCCCTGAAGCGACCTGAACGATAGTGTTTTTCCCGTAGCGGTAAAAATCTTCGTGCAAACCGCCTTCGCCTGTGTTATAAAGAACGCCTAATTTTTCTGCGGCTCTTGCCAGGCTTTCGTGTGCGTTGTAACTGATAGAGCCGTAACTCATAGCCGAAAACATTATAGGCATAGACAACGACAATTGCGGCGGCAAATTATTTTTTATTTTTCCGCTTTCGTCCCGTTTTATTTGACACGGTTTTGTTCCTAGAAAAACCTTTGTTTCCATCGGCTCGCGCAACGGGTCTATCGATGGATTCGTAACTTGCGAAGCGTTCAGAAGTATCTTGTCGAAATACACGGGAAAATCTTCGGGATTGCCCATGCTTGACAACAAGACGCCGCCGGAGTTTGCTTGACGATATACTTCGTTTATTGTTTTTTTCGTCCAGTTTTTGTTTTCTTTGTACGTATTTTGGCTTGTGACGATTTTTAGCGCACGGGTCGGACAAAGTGAAACGCAACGATGGCAATTTACGCATTTGGCATCATCGCAAACCATCTTTTTGGAGTCGGCAAGATATTCATGAACTTCGTTAGCGCATTGCCTCTCACAAGCGCGGCAAACTATACATTTATCATAATTTCTCGCTACTTCATAGTCGGGATATAAAAAATTTATCGCCATTATTTCTCACTTTCGTCGTTAATGTTGATTATCACCGGCTGCCCGCCTTTAGGCGCCCAAACATTTTCAAGATTCGGCTCAATAATACGAATAGCCGCTTCTTCACTTGCGATATAAACCACATCGTCCTTTTCACCTACAACCATACTTCGCAGTTTCAGTCTGTCGTTGAGCGCCATCAACCCTCCTTCAAAACCGACCATAATTGAAAACGGTCCCGTAATGAGCTGAGCGGAGAACATTATTCGCAGATATTCAAACCTTTCCTTTTCGTCTTTTGTTTGCCGTGCGATAGTCTGCCAAAACGGAGCGGCTATAACCGACGCTATTTCGTCAAAAGTCAATCCTTTTTTTCTGTGCAGATAATCAATTATATAAGTAATGACTTCGGTATCTGTTTGAAGCGTACATTTATAGCCGTACATTTCAATAGCGCGTCGATTTGCGTCATAAGACGATATTTCGCCGTTATGCACAACCGAATAATCAAGCAGTGCAAAAGGGTGCGCACCGCCCCACCAGCCGGGAGTATTTGTCGGATAACGTCCGTGCGCCGTAAAGCAATAGCCCTCATATTCTTCAAGTTTATAAAAACGTCCGACATCTTCCGGAAAACCGACCGCCTTGAAAACACCCATATTTTTCCCGCTTGAGAAGACGTAAGCGCCGTTAATTTTTGTATTCACGTAAAATACGCATCTTGCGGTAAATTCACGTTCGTTATTTTGACTTTCCGCTAATTTTGTCGGTAGCGGCGTAACGAAATAACGCCAGATAAGCGGCTCATCCGTAATTTCTTTCATTTTTCTGACAGGAATTTTGGAAAGGTTTATAATATCAAAATGCCGCTCCAAAAACTCTTCACATTCTTTTTTTACCTGCACGCTGTCATAAAAAATATGAAACGCGTAATAGTCCTTGTATTCCGGATAAATTCCATACGCCGCAAAGCCGCCGCCCAATCCGTTTGAACGGTCGTGCATTACCGCAATAGATTGGATAATCGCCTCACCGCTCATACGTTTGCCGGATTTGCTTATGATTCCCGATATTGCGCAACCCGACGGAATTCTTACCTGTCCTTCTCGCTGCATATATTCTCCTTGATAAGCGTATAAACAAAAAGACGTTCATCAAATAATACGGACTCCGCACTATCCAATGAACGCCTTTGTTCAAATTGTCGATAATATACTTTGTGTATTATATCGCTGTCAAGAAAAATTTATATTTTTTTGAAAAATAAAATGTTCTTATTTGGTCATTGCGCAAGTAAAGGACAGGAACGGCAAGAGTTACAAATATTTCGCGAAATTCGGTGTTAAGATGTAATGTACAGGTAAATAGTTTACATAATTTTTTTACTGATATCTATCATTTTGCGGATGGAATTTTCTGCTTTTTTAATAATTTGCGTATCTAAAATTATCTCAGGCGACAAGGTTTCAAGCGAATCTGCAAGTTTCTTAAGCGTAATTTTTTTCATATTCGGGCAAGTGGCGTTTTGGCTTGCTAAAATAAATTTTTTCAGGGGATTTTCTTTTTGCAAGCGGTGAAGCATCCCTTCTTCCGTGCCGATAATAAAAATTTCTGCGTTGCTTTTTTGAACGAACATACTCATTTGTCCTGTCGATAAAATTTCATCGGAAGTATCGCAAACTTCTTTTGTGCATTCGGGATGTACCATAGTTATCGCATGAGGATATTGTTTTTTTAATTCAATTATATTCTCCGGTAAAATCCGCGAATGTGTAGGACAAAATCCGTCCCAGACAATGAATTTTCGTCCGGTTTTTTCGGCGACAACCCGTGCAAGCCATTTGTCCGGCACAAAAATTATTTCCTGATTTTTATCAAAAGCGTATTCGACAATTTTTGCGGCGTTGCTTGACGTACAGCACAAATCCGCTTGCGCTTTTACTTGTATAGAACTGTTTACATAGCATAAAACTTTCGCGTTTGGATTTTCATTTTTGAGTTTGCGTACTTGTTCGGCATTCACCATATCCGCCATAGGACATCCGGCATTTTCGTCCGGAAGCAAAACAATTTTGTCCGGCGAAAGCGTTTTTGCCGTTTCAGCCATAAAAAGCACTCCGCAAAACACTATAATTTTTTCTTTTACCTGCGCCGCTTTAATCGACAATTCTAAAGAATCACCAGAAAAATCGGCAATATCCTGAATTTCGGAGCGCTGGTAATTATGTGCAAGAATTACTGCGTTTTTTTCTTTGCGCAATTTATTTATTTTTTCGACATACTGATAATTTTCCATTTGTTTTTCTCCGTTGCCGACCTATGCCATAATCCGTAACTTTATTATACATTTCATAAATTAACATTATAGTCTTTAACTTTTATTCTATCAAAAAATTTAGCTTTCCAGAATGGAATTAACACGTTAATTTCTTCAATTTGTTTCATAGTGAAGTCTCCAACCGCACAGAATAATTGTCTATTACGATGTTTTACTTGCAGATTCTCCGTATTCCTGAATCGACTTCACGGAATAATCATGTTTTGAAAGAGAATCCATTCCCGCAACCGCCGCTTGAGCCGCTTCTATTGTAGTTATATATGGAATGCCGCTTTGAACTGCCGCCATGCGTATCGGCTTGCTGTCGGCAAGCGCACGCTGACCTTCGGGAATATTTATAAGCAGGTCAAACTTTCCGGCGCGAATCATATCTACAATATCCGGCTTACTCATACCTACTTTCGGAACGGCGATTGCCGCAACGCCGTTATTGACAAGCATTCTTGCCGTACCCTCGGTAGAATAAATCGTAAAACCCAGTTCGTGTATTTTTTTTGCCATAAAAACAATGTGGCGTCTTATCGTGTTTTTCACCGAAATAAACACCGCTCCGTTGGCGGGAAGTTTATTATATGCGGCTTCTTGCGCTTTTGCGTACGCTATGGAAAAATCTTTGTCTATACCCATTACTTCGCCGGTGGATTTCATTTCAGGTCCCAGCATGGTATCCGCTCCGGGAAATTTGTTAAACGGCAAAACCGCTTCTTTTACGGCAAAATAATCCATAGTGCGCTCCCGCGCTTCCGGAATGTTTTCAAGTGGAATTCCCGTCATAACTTTAGCGGCAATTCTCGCCCAGGCAATACCGGTGGCCTTGCTCACAAACGGCACGGTGCGGCTTGCACGCGGATTCGCCTCAATAATATAAATATCGTTGCCGTCAACCGCAAACTGAATGTTCATAAGTCCTATTACATTGAGTTCCATCGCGACGTTTTTGGTTATTTCTTCGATCTTTTTGACTATTCTTCGCGGCAGAGTATGAGGCGGAAGAACACAAGCGGAATCGCCGGAATGAACGCCCGCTTCTTCTATATGTTCCATTATCCCGCAAATCATCGTTTGCTTACCGTCGCAAAGCGCATCGACATCCACTTCTATCGCATCTCGTATAAATTTGTCTATCAGGACGGGACGATTTTCACCCGCTTCTTTTGCTTCGTTTACGAATTTATCTAATCCGTCGGGTGAGTAAATAGTGCGCATTCCGCGTCCACCTAAGACGAAACTCGGACGCAAAAGTATCGGGTATCCCACTCTGTTTGCTATTTCTGTTGCTTCTTGCGGAGTATTCGCCATTCCGTTTTCGGGTTGTTTTACTCCAAGTTTTCTGCACATCGCGTTAAATTCGTCGCGGTCTTCAGCTTTGTCGATACTTTCTACGGACGTACCGATAATTTTTGCTCCCGCGTCACGAAGTTTTTTAGCCAAATTCAGCGGGGTCTGTCCGCCGAACTGTACTATGACGCCGTCAGGTTTTTCTTGATCGACTATATTCATAACGTCTTCAAAAGTCAACGGCTCAAAATAAAGTTTATCCGAAGTGTCATAATCGGTCGATACGGTTTCTGGATTGGAATTTACCATAATCGACTCAATTCCAAGTTCTTTGAGGGCAAACGCCGCCTGACAACAGCAGTAGTCAAATTCAATCCCTTGTCCGATTCTGTTTGGTCCGCCGCCCAAAATCAATATTTTTCGTTTGGAATCGGATACGGACTCATTTTCACTTTCGTAAGTGGAATAGTAGTAAGGCGTATATGCTTCAAATTCCGCGGCGCAGGTATCAACTAATTTATATACGGTGAATACGCCCAATTCTTTGCGAATTTCGCGGATTTGAACTTCTTTAAGATTATTGGCAGATGCAATTTGAATATCGGAAAATCCCATTGATTTGGCTTGCGTCAATAATTCTTTTTGTGCGTTTTTGGGCATATTTGTAAATTTTGGCAACTCTTTTTCAAATTCTACTATATCTTTCATATTGTTCAAAAACCATTTATCGACTTTGGTTATGTCGTGTATTTCGTCTATCGAAATTCCTTTGTCAAGCGCAGCGCGAATTAAATAAATTCTGTCGGCGCAAAGCGTTTTCAGTTCGTCCTTAATTTTTTGTGTAGGACAGTCAAGATATTTTTTAGTCTCAAAACCGTTATGACGTGTTTCAAGTCCTCGAAGACCTTTTTGCAAACTCTCTTTGAAAGTTCGCCCGATTGCCATCGTCTCTCCGACAGCCTTCATTTGTACGCCTAACCGAGCGTCCGCTTCGGGAAATTTTTCAAACGCAAAACGCGGAATTTTTGTTACAACGTAATCTATAGCCGGTTCAAATGACGCGGGAGTTTCACGGGTAATGTCGTTCATAATTTCGTCTAAAGTATAACCGACGCTTAACTTTGCCGCAAATTTTGCAATGGGAAAGCCGGTCGCTTTGCTGGCAAGCGCAGAACTTCTGCTTACACGAGGGTTCATTTCAATGATAATCATTCGTCCGTTCTGAGGATTTACCGCAAACTGCACGTTGCTTCCACCTGTTTCTACTCCGACTTTGCGAATTATTGCAATTGCGGCGTCACGCATCTTTTGGTACTGCCTGTCTGTAAGGGTTTGCGCGGGCGCTACCGTTATGGAGTCACCCGTGTGCACTCCCATCGGATCAATATTTTCGATGGAACAAATTATGACGACATTGTCTTTTCTGTCGCGCATAACTTCCAATTCGTATTCTTTCCACCCCAAAATTGATTCGTCTATAAGAATCTCGTTTGTCGGCGACGAATGCAATCCTTTTTTTGCCGCTTCTTCAAATTCGTCGCGCGTATATATTATTCCTCCACCCGTTCCGCCCATAGTAAAACTAGGGCGTACGATACATGGGAAACCGAGTTCTTCAACGATGTTCCAAGCTTCTTCAATGCTGTGAGCAAATTTCGCTTTCGGCATTTCAAGACCTATTTCTTCCATCGCTTTTTTAAATTCGCTGCGATCTTCCGCACATTTTATCGCTTTTTCGTCCGCTCCGATTAATTCTACGTTGTAACGGTCAAGCGTACCGTTTTTGCAAAGCGCCATAGCCACGTTTAGCGCGGTTTGTCCGCCCATAGTCGGAAGCAGCGCGTCTGGACGTTCGCGGGCGATGATTTTTTCCACCGCTTCCGGCGTAACCGGTTCAATGTAAGTTTTATCCGCCATATTCGGGTCGGTCATTATCGTAGCCGGATTGGAATTTATAAGTACGACCTCAAACCCCTCCTGCTTAAGCGCCTTGCACGCCTGTGCTCCCGAGTAGTCAAACTCGCACGCTTGACCTATAATTATCGGACCGCTTCCTATTATCATAATTTTGCGCAAATCGCTTCTTTTCGGCACTTTCCGTTTTCCCTTTCGTATTTATCGCTTTAGGCAGTTTCGGACGATAAAATAATATTTCCCAAAACGTGTTACACGACAAGAAAGAAAACATATAAAATTATTTAACATATTTGACAAAATACGTTTGCCAAATATTACATTATAATTATGATGATTTCTTAATTACTGAAAAATAAGGATATTCCGGTTAATCATGAAACGAATAATGAATTTTTTTTATGTAATTTTAGTATTTATATCGTTTCCGTTTTTTATGATTGGATGCAAAAAAAACCCCTCAAAACCGGACAACAAAACATCAAATATTTACACCTCGTTTCGTAATATTCCCGGAGTTACCAAAGAAGAAATTAAATTTGTAGAAAATATTCGTAAACGATTTGAGTTTTTTGTTTTCGGAGGAAATTACGGGACAGAATTATTTATCGATAGCAACGGAGAATTAGACGGATTTACCGTTATGTTTTGCGATTGGCTTTCAGACTTATTTGAAATGCAATTTAAACCGAAAATTTATAAATGGGATGATTTGCTTGAAGGGCTTGAGAACGGAGAAGTGAATTTTACTGGTGAAATGACTGCTACGGAAGAACGCCTGAAAACATATTTTATGACAGGTCCTATAGCGCAGCGACCGCTTATATCGGTAACGAAAAAAAACAGTGAGCCGTTGTCTCATATTGCCAAAATACGGAATTTGCGCTACGGTTTTTTATCGAATGTAACCACAGATAAAGATATTTTCGCTCGAACTGTGCTAAATTTTGAAGCGATATATATTAACGATTACGATGTCGCTTGTAATATGCTCAAAAATGAAGAAATTGACGTTTTTTTTGAAGAAAGCCCTGCGGAAGCCGTTTTTGGAGCGCACGAAGAATTTAATATTACGCCATTTTTTCCGCTGATTTTTAGCCCGGTATCGCTGACAACACAAAACAAGGAACTTGAGCCGTTTATTTCGATAGTGAATAAAGCGTTGCAAAACGACGGAATTAAATATCTTACCAACCTTTACAATAATGGTTACAAAATATACAAAAAAAACTTGTTAGACACGCGGTTAACAGAAGAAGAACGCGCTTATATAACCGAACGTTCTGTGATACCTTTTGCGGCGGAAAACGCAAATTACCCTATATGTTTTTATAACGCTCACAAAAAAACTTGGAATGGAATTGCAATTGATTTATTGAAAGAAATTGAATTTCTGACAGGACTTAAATTTAAGAGAATTAATAATCAAGACAAAGAAATTTCAAATTTATTGGATTTGCTTGCAAGCGGTGAAGCGTCCATTATTTCCGAATTAATACTTACAAACTATAGCGACGAACGCTTTTTGTGGTCTGAAACTACGCTTTTTGAAGATGATTTCGCTCTTATTTCTCATTCAGAACTAAGAAATATCAACGTTTATGAAATATCATATTATAAGATAGCGTTAGTTAAAGGAACAGCATCCTCCACATTGTTTCGCAGTTGGTTTCCGTTTCACAAAGACTTCATAGAATACGACAATACAAATGCCGCATTTAACGCATTGATTCGAGGAGATGTAGATATGGTAATGGCAAGTCATAATAAACTCCTCATGCTGACAAATTACAGGGAACTTCCGGATTACAAGATAAACTTCTCATTCAATGATAATTTTAAATCTACATACGGTTATAAATCTACATTCGGATTCAATAAAGATGAAGTTATTTTACGTTCTATAGTTGACAAAGCTCTTCAAGTGATCGACGTAGAATCAATATCGGAAGAATGGTTGTGTAAAACTTATGATTACAAAATAAAAATGATGAAAATGCAAATTCCTTGGATGATTGGAGGTATAGTTGTTTTACTGATAATTCCCACAATTCTTTATCGACTTCGCAGACAAACCGAAGAAAGCAAAAAACTTGAGAAGCAAGTCTTTGAGCGAACCGCAGAACTTGAAATGCAACACTTACTCGCTTCTACTATAAATGATACCGCAGCGCTTCTTTTGGAATCAAATCCGTTAAATTATTGGGATGTCATAAATAATTGTGTCGGTATGATTGGAAGACAAATAGATGTAGATAGCGTGTGTTTGTGGCAATGTTTTAGAAATGAAGACGGGACGTGTTTTTACAAACGGGTGTGCAGTTGGTCGGGTAAAGAACAAGTAAAAAATTACGGATCGGAAGAATTAGCATATCAAGATGTTATTTCGGATATGGAAGAAACGCTTTTGCGCGGGGAATATGTAAGAAAAGTTCAAGATGAGTTTTCCAAAAGAGAACTTCTATATTTTGAACGTATGCATGTTCAATCTTTTGTAGCGGTTCCAATGTTTTTAGAAAATAATTTCTGGGGATTTGCCGGTTTTTACGATTGTCAAAGGACGCGTAAATTTTCCGTTCCCGAATGTTACTCGCTGTATTCGTGGGGATTGCTTACTACCAGCGCAATTCAACGCGGTATTATCGTAAACGACATGCAAAATACCTTGGCAAAACTTCAAACGGTTGTAGGCAAATATGCGGGTGTAATTTGGAGTGTAGATCTTAACGGGATAATAACAACATTTGACGGACAACTTTTGAGTGAAATAGGAATTGAAACATCGTCTATGCTAGGGAAATCTGTTGATTCCGTCAGTGAACTTAATAATTTTATTGATATTATCAAAAATGCAGAGAAAACATTCAGTGAAGGCGCACAGAACTGGTCTTGCGAAATCGACGGTCGCGTATTAAGATCTCACACGGCGCAAATAAAAGATACGAATGGGAACGTAATAGGCGTAGTCGGCAGCACGGACGACGTGTCGGAATCCATAAGAATTCAGAATGATTTGGCAAAAGCCGCAAAAGCCGCTGAAGCCGCAAATAAAACAAAGTCTGCTTTCCTGGCTAATATGAGCCATGAAATACGTACGCCTATGAATAGTATAATAGGATTTTCGGAATTAGCTATTAGTGACGATATCCCGACAAAAACTAAAGAATACATAGATAATATATCAAGAAGCGCAAAAGCATTGCTTCAAATTATAAATGATATTTTAGACCTCTCAAAAATTGAATCGGGAAAAATGGAGATAGAATCAATTCCGTTTAATCTTCACGACGTATTGTATCAGTGTAAAACGGTAATAACCCATAAAGCGGTTGAAAAAAATATAATACTGCATTTTTACGCAGAACCTATATTAAATAAAAAACTGCTTGGCGATCCGACCAAATTGCGTCAAGTGCTTATCAATCTTTTAAGTAATTCGATAAAATTTACAAATGTCGGCGCGGTCAAGCTTTCTGCAACCGCCGAAGATTTAACAGATAAAAGTTGTACGATACATTTTGAGGTTAAAGATAGCGGAATCGGCATATCTTCCGATGAATTAAAAAATATATTTGAACCGTTTGTACAAGCGGACGCCAGCATTACACGCAAATACGGGGGAACAGGATTAGGACTCCCAATAACAAAAAACATCGTTGAGTTGATGGGTGGTAAAATTACAGTGGAAAGTTCCCCTGGAATCGGTAGCAAATTTAGTTTTGATATTATATTTCAAACAATAGACGTCAACGAAAACGAGGACGGCGACGGCGACGGCGTTGAAGAAATCGTTGAAAAACCGATGTTCAGCGATGAAGAAATACTTGTATGTGAAGATAACGCAATGAACCAGCAAGTTATTACCGAGCATCTTTCCAGAGTCGGGCTTCGCACTGTAATCGCAGAAAACGGTAAAATAGGGATTGATCTTGTAAAGGAGCGCAAAAATAAAGGAGAAAAACCATTTTCATTGATTTTTATGGATATGCAAATGCCTGTTATGGATGGACTTGAAGCCGCTCCAAAAATCATGGAATTGGAAACACAAACGCCGATAGTTGCTATGACAGCGAATGTTATGTCCAACGAAATGGAATTTTACAGGAATGCCGGCATGAATGACTGCGTAGGTAAACCGTTTACAACACAGGAATTGTGGCATTGTTTGTTAAAATATATTACTCCAGCAAATAAGGCGTTTGCGGCTTCAAATATGCATGCAAGTATAGACAAAGACGCCGATGAAAAATTGCATAAACGCTTATTAATTGATTTTGTCAAAGATAATAAAAAAAAATTCGACGAAATTGTCGAAGCAATAAATAATGATGATATTAAACTTGCCCATCGATTGGCACATACTTTAAAAAGCACTGCTGGACTTATAGGTAAAATTTCGCTGCAAAACGCAGCCAATGATATTGAAAAAATGTTAAAAGACGGAAAAGATAATACGACAAAGGCAAGTATGGATATTCTTAAATTTGAGCTAAATACAGTTCTGAAAGATCTTATGCCGCTGCTTGAAAAAAGCGTAAAACTTACAAAAACGACAGAAAATCTTTCGGAAAAAGAAACACTAGTGCTTATTGAAAAATTAGAACATTTACTGAAAAGCGGCAATCCCGAATGTTTGGAACTTTCAGAAAAGCTAAATAGCATACCGGGAAGTGAAAATCTTATTGAATTGATGGAAAATTTTGATTTCGGACCGGCAGCCGCCGCGCTTGCTGATTTGAAGAAAGGATTGGGGATACTATAAATGGATATTACGCCAAAAAACAGTATACTGATAGTGGACGATGAAAAAACTAATCTTATGGCGCTAAATCATTTGTTGCATGAAAAATACACGGTTTATACGGCAAAAGACGGAAGAACCGCTATCGAAAGAGTGAAAGAATATTTACCGGATTTGGTTTTGTTAGATGTCATAATGCCGGAAATGAACGGATACGAGATACTTGCTGAAATTAGGAAACTAGACGGTAAAATTAAAGAAGTCCCCGTTATTTTCATTACCGGTCTCAGCGATAGTGAAAACGAAGAGAAAGGATTACTGTCGGGAGCAGCCGATTACATAGGTAAACCGTTTAGTTCGGCTATCGTAAAATTGAGAGTTCATAACCAATTACAAATCGTAAATCAGATGCGTATTATTGAACGTTTAAGCCAAATAGACCAATTGACAGGGATACCCAATAGGCGCAGTTTAGATAATCAGATGTTTGTGGAATGGGGAAGAGCGGTTAGAGAAAATATACCTATCGGTTTTTTGATGATTGATGTGGACAAGTTTAAAACATTTAACGACACATACGGACATCAGCACGGCGATGTTGTTTTGCAGACAGTTGCAAAAATTCTTACGCATACGTTAAAACGTTCAGGCGATTTTGCCGCTCGTTATGGAGGAGAAGAATTTTCAGTATTGCTTCCAAATACGGATATAGACGGAGTGACGGATATTGCCGAGCAAATTCGTAAGGCAATTGAAAAAGAATCAATACCTTGCAAAGACGGATCAATAACTAATGTTACGATTAGTATCGGGGTTCATTCGTTAGAGCCGTCGCAAAACGATACAATTCAGTCGTTGATTGCCAAAGCGGACGAAGCGCTTTATGCCGCTAAAAATACGGGTAGAAATAAAGTTTGCCGAGCCGAAGAAATTTTATTGGAAACGTGAAATAAAAACGCCTTGCTTTTAGTGTGAAGTTAATTTATTCCAGCCGATTGTTATCGCCATATTTATAGAAAATCCGAAAAACGGCGTTGTATTTGAATCTTCAAAAACATTTTCGGTTTTGGCGTTTGAAAATCCGCCGAAAATTTCCGCAGTATTGTGTTTGTATTCATAAACAAGTGAAAGCCAGCCGGCAGTTTCACGGTGTATGTTTCCGTAGGGAATTTTATCTTTTCGCGTTCCATGCATTGTTTCTATGTCGTAATTTATATCTCGTTCTCCCTGTCGTAGAAGCCAGAAGTACGCTTCGGTTTTCAAGCCGATTTTGTCGAAACAATGTCCGAGTTTTCCCCAGTATATCTGATTATCAGAGCCAAGCGGACTGCCTATAAGCGCTTCTTTGTTACGGTATCTTAAAGCATCGCCTGTTACGTGATTATACACATAGGAGTTAATTTGTCCCGCTTCTGCAAATCCGTAAATAATTTTTGGAACGTTGAATTTCGCTCCGGCGATAAATCCCAGACAATTTTGTACGCTTTGCGACGCGCCGTCTCTGTCGCCTTGAATATCATCAATCAAAAGTTCGCCGTATATTTTTAATTTTTTATCGAAAAAATTTGCGTAAGCGTCAATTGAACCGAGAGATTTTTCACCGTCGTTTCCATAACGCCAATTTGATATTTGCGCGTAATGATATATGAAAACAGGAATTAAATATTGAAGCTCAAAAGAACGTCCGTTTCCCGCATAAATTTCCGCCTGCGAGACCGCAATTCCCCACAAATCGCGGTAGTATTCTATTCTTCCGTAAGCAAGAAACCTGTGCACTAAAATTTCTTGCGGCGAATGCTCGTAGTAATATCCCCAAGGCGTGCTGTTTAGTTGTGCGGCGAGTCCGTAAATTGTAAATCCCCACAGTTTATATCTCTGATAAAGTCCTGTGAAACCCATATTATAATCGGAAAGCAGCAATCCGCCTATTTGTGAAGGTCCGAAATTGTAATAATCTTTGCCGACGCCGATTGAAATATAATCGTTCGGCGTAAATTTTAACATTAATCTGTGTACGTCAAGCGCTTTAAGCGTATCTTTATGATCATTCCCTTTTTCGGGTTTTACCCAATCCAGCGTTTTCCCATAAATTGCTTTGTTGTCAAGAAAAACTCCAAAAACAAAATCCAACGCTTTATATCCGATTGAGTCGCCGAAATACGCTATAATTCGTCCGTTATTTATGTCTTTAGCGTAGATTCCTCCTGATTTCAGGCGTAAATTGAAATTATTCGCTAATAAAAATTCCGAATCATTTTTGAATCGTAAAGTATAAACGCTGTCTTTTTCGGCATTTCTGTGTATGTTGTCGTCTAAAACGACAGGTAAAGCAAAAACAGACGTCATGCAAACGACAAGCGACAAAAAAATATTTCTCATTCGTCTCCCAACAAAGTCGTCAGTTCAAATCAATTGTATGATTTTACATCAATACGGGACATCTTTTTTCGGTTCAATGGCAACGTTTAACTCAATGGACGGTTTCTGTTTCACGTTAGTCTCAAAGACAATTTTTCCGTTTTCGTATTTGCTGACGTTTCTTATGAATTCAAAATCAAATTCGTAAGTCGTAATGCCCTCTTTGTCGGGTTTGCCCTTGTTTTTAACGGTCGTCTTTACAACAATCGGCGAAATGTTTTCCTGATTGTTGCTCAAAATATATTGCGCTTTTTTAATTATCAAATCCGGTTGCGAAGCCAAAAGGGATACGGAACCGTTAATTTTTCCATTATCTGAAAATAAATTCATCCATCTCTGCGAAATGTCGAGCGCAGCCTTTATGAACGTCTTGATTCTAAGTTGAATTCGCGATGAATCCGGATCGTTTGAATAAACAGTTAGAATTTTTTCCTGATGTCCGGTAAAACCATCGGTATTAAATTCCGCCAATATATTTCCAGCGGTACCGGGCGCTATTACGGAATCAAATTTTGCAACCGTACATCCGCAACTCGGACGCACGGATGTTATTTTAAGCGGCTCATTCCCATTGTTTACTATAGAAAACGTATGTGACAACACCTTGTTGCCGTCTGGGATCGTTCCAAAATCAAATGTTTTTTGCTCTACGAAAAGTCTTGGTTGCGCGTATAAAACAGCCGCGACAAACAGCGATGACAAAACAATTTTCATTTTCATAAACATACCTCCAAATGAAAAACATTAAAAAATAAATTAACTCATACTCAAAACTACTTTTATTTACAAAACAATAATAAAAAATTAGATGACTATATACAATTTTACACAAAGATATAATCAACCCATTTTATGGGTTATTTTATTAATCAAATTACTTTTTGCCAATGAAAAATTGGCAATTAAAATCAAAAATTCAGACTTTCCTGTCAAAAATTAAAAATCCGCCCAATTCTTTTTATTGCTTGGGTGTATATAAAAATTACATCCCAGATTTAACTTAATGTAAAACATTAAATAAAATCACATAATCTCCTGAAATATATACACGTTTCCGCCGTCGGTTATTACTTTTAAAATAAAGGAAACAGGTATGTTAAGTTTGAGGAGTTTTAATTCAATTTTAGATTTGATAAGTGAATTTTCAACAGAAGAAATTTGCATTGAGCATTTAGAGTCAATGCGTTGGGCAGATAATATTGTCAGCCCGTTTGACCCTGATTCCAAAGTTTACAAATGCAAGGGCGGAAAATATCGGTGCAGGAATACGGGCAAGTATTTTAACGTTAAGACAGGCACTTTATTTGATAATACTAAAATCAAACTTAAAAAATGGTTTTTGGCTATTTGGTTAATCACCTCTCATAAGAAAGGAATCTCATCTTTACAACTTTCAAGGGATATAAATGTGACTCAAAAGACTGCTTGGTTTATGCTACAGCGCATTAGGAAGTGTTTTGAGGCTGAGAATAACAATGTGTTAGATAATTTACATTGTGTTCACACTAAACCGGGCGTCAATACACATTGCCAGAAAAATAAATCCGCTGAACACCACATCTAACTTGTCATAACGAGTGAACACTTTTCGAAAACGCTTTAACCACAAGAAAAATCGCTCAATTTCGTTCC
>JAIRUI010000126.1 GCA_031254455.1 Chitinispirillales bacterium
TTTCATGGCTTATTACTTGCGCGACGTCAACGGCGGTTTTTACATTATCGGCATTTATCCCCGCTCTTTTTATAAAGTTTGTTCCAAGTTCTTTTAATCCTTGTTGGTAAAGCGATTGCCCCAAAATAAGATCGGTTTTCGCCTTGAATTGTTCCGAAACAGATATTTTTTCCCACAAATCGGCTAAAAGACCGCGATATTTTTCCCATTCCGACAGACTTGCGCTGAAAATAAATTCAATCGCCATATCTGCGCCCATATACAATATTAAGACATGCGCCAATTCTTCAATAGATTCTGCGGTTCCGACGAATTTCTTTTCCGTCAATAACTGCGCTACGGAACGGCGTTCTTTTATCGCCGTCGCAATTTCCTTTTCCAATTCTTTGGAAATAAACTCATTTTTAATAACAAACGCCATAAACAACTCCTTGTTTTAATCAGTGATGAAACAATCTTATTCCTGAAAACGCCATAGTAATTCCATATTCGTCACAAGCTTCCACAACGTCGTTGTCGCGGACAGACCCGCCCGGCTGTGAAATAAATTCTACGCCGCTTCTAACCGCTCTGTCGATATTATCGCGAAACGGAAAAAATGCGTCTGAAGCGAGAGTTACTCCTTTTTGACGCGACAGCCACGTTATTTTTTCTTCTTTTGTGAGTATTTCCGCTTTTTTGTCAAAACGGTCGTTAAGCGCCGCGATTTCTTTTTCACTTAAATCTTCTTCCAAAAAACAATCTATCGCGTTATTTTTGTCGGCTCTTGAAATACCGTTTTTGAACGATAAATTAAGTACTTTAGGGTGATGTCTCAAAAACCATCTATCCGCTTTGTTTCCGGCAAGACGAGTACAATGCACTCTGCTTTGCTGTCCGGCTCCTACTCCTATTATTTGCCCGTCATAAGCGAAAGCGACAGAGTTTGACTGCGTATATTTGAGCGTAATCAATGCGATTATCAAATCACGTTTCGCTTCTTGTGTAAAATTCTTATTTTTTGTAACTATATTATCGAAAAACGAGTCGTCTATTTTTATATCGTTTCTTTTTTGAGAGAGAGTGATTCCAAAAATCTGTTTCGTCTCAATTTCGTATGGAAGGTAATTTTCATCAATTTTGACAACGGCGTAGTTTCCGTTTCGCTTTTCACGAAGAATTTCCAGCGCTCTCTGAGAATATCCCGGTGCGATAACGCCGTCTGAAACCTCCCTTTTGAGTAACAGCGCGGTTTGTTCGTCGCAAATATCCGAAAGAGCCGCCCAATCTCCGAAACTTGACATTCTGTCGGCAGACCTCGCTCTGGCATAAGCGACAGCCAACGGCGAAAGTTTAGAATCATCGACAAACGCCGCCTTTTTTTGTTCGTCGTTCAATTCGTTATACACGGCGACGCCAGCAGGACTTACATGCTTAAAACTTGCGGCCGCCGGTTTCTTCAGCGCACATTTCAGTTCTTTAACAAGTTGCCAAGAATTCAGCGCGTCGCAAAAATTTATATATCCCGGAGCGCCCGACAATATTTCAAACGGAAGATTTTTTTCGTTTGTCATGTATATTTGCGCAGGTTTTTGATGCGGATTGCATCCGTATCGAAGTTCCATTATTTCCCCTGTTTTTCGTTCAATTTTTTTACAATTTTATCGGAAATTTTAAACGCCGGATTAAATCTTCGGTCAATATTTATCTTTTGTCCGGTTTTCGGATTTTTTGCGGCTCTTGATTTTCTTTCTTTAACAAAAAAACGTCCAAACCCTCTCAACTCAATTCTTTTTCCTTTTATAAGTTCGGCTTTCATCATGTCAAGAAACGAAGCGATTACCAATTTCGCATCAAGTAAATTAAGTCCGGTTTTTTCTGAGACCATTCTTGCCAAGTCCTCTCTTCCGACGCTCATAATATTTAATCTCCCATTATTTTGATTTTAATAAACGCCGTTTATACAACGCAATATCGTTCAACGGGTCTATTTCGCACAATTTATCATATACTTTCAACGCGTTTGTGTAATCATTTTTCTTTTCGTACGCCGTCGCAAGCAAATAAAGCAGACGCGGATTGTCCGAAGAATAGTTTTCTGCGCTTAAAAGATAATATATCGCCGAATCCAAATGATTGCTTTCCAAAGAAATTATTCCTAATTTGAAATAACTTTGCCATCTGCTCGGCTCCAATTCTACCGCTTTTTTGAAATATTTTTTTGCATTTTCGTTATCGTTTAAATTAGTGAAATACAAATCTCCCAAATTATACGCCAAATTAAAATCAAAAGAATCGCGTACAATCGCTATTTTGTAGTGAGCAAGCGCCTGCCTGTATCTGTCGGTTTCGTGTAAAAGCATAGCGTATCTTCCGTGCGCTCTTGAAGACAGCGAATCTATCGAAAGTAACTTCAATAATAATTTTTCGGCGTTTTTGTAATCCTTTTTATTCATACTCCACCTTGCCGCCTGATATAACGCTTCAGCCGAACTGGAATCGGTTTTGAGCGCTTTTTCAAAAAATATCCGCGCCGATTTTTCGTCTTTAGCCGCAATAAACCTCTCCCCTATTTTCGCCATCTGCATAGGCGAAAGAGTCGTGTCTTTAGCCATCAACAGAAATTCTTCGTCGGAAACGACCGAAATAAGAAGCGTTTTAACGGAATCCGGCATATATTCGATTCCTTTCAGTTCCTGCAATATCGAATAAGCGTCTTGGTATTCCTGTCGCAATATTTTAATTTTTGCGGAAAAATAAAGCGCAAAACTATCGGAAGAATCGCTTGCTATTATTTTATCGACGATGCTTTCGGCGTATTTTATGTTATTGTCGTTAAAAGAATTAGTTAACAGAAGGTAAAGCGCTTGTTTTTCTATTCCGTCATATTTTATAATTCTCGGTTTCGACGTTATTTTTTGAAAGAATTCGATTTGCGGTTCGTCGATATCCAAAACAATATACGCGATTTTCGTAGAAATGAAGAATAAGTTTATCGAAACCGACAGCAAAATAATTACGGCGATAATACGTTTTTCGCGGTCGTGCAAAAGCGCGTTTCTAAGCGCCGGAATTAAGGATATAAACGAATCAAGCAATTTATCCTCCTTCGGTACAGAATAAAATAATGATTTTCTTTGCAAGTTGTCAATATGTTTTAATCTCTAAAGGTTAAATTCCCCGCCGCTCGCTCTGTAGAAAAACTTATTTCGACAAATATTCAAGTCGAATAGTTATAAACGCCGTTTTGTTCTTTGAAGTTACGTCGTATGCGCCGCCATAGCTGTAATCCGACGAAGAATTTTCCGGAGTAATCTGAAAAACCCCCAAATTCGCCGAACGCAATCTTGAAATTTTTGCGCCGGATTCTTTTGCGATCGTTTCCGCGCGCAATTTCGTGTTTTCGGTGGATTTTGCTATCAAGTCCAATTTCAATTCGTCTAATTTCGTGTAATAATATTCAGGAGACATGGAATAAAATTCGACGCCCAAATCGATAAGACCGGTGATGTCGCGTGATATTTTCTCAATTTTATCGACTTCGCCTGAAGAAATCTCAATTCTTTGCGTAAGAATATATCCTGTAAACGTCGTTTTTCTAAGCGTTCCGTTTGAATGGTGTTCGTATTCGTAATCTTTTTCGACATTTACCGAAGAAAATATTATATGGTTTTCGTTTACACCGTTATCCGTCAAATACTTTTTAACCGCCGCCATATCGATTTTTAATTTTTCGTACGCCTCTTTTGCGGTAATCGCTTTTTTTGAAAAATATCCGCGCCAGACAATCAAATCGGAAACAAAAGATTTCGTCGCAGAGCCGGTAACCGATATACAGTTGTTTTTTGCCGTTTTAGATTCCACAAATCTTATCGAAGATATGCAAACGCAAATAATAACGGATACGCAGACTATGATAACGTTAACGGTTTTCATCATACTTCCTCCATGTAATATCTATCGTCTTTTTTAGATTTTTGCAAAGCCTCTTTTGCGTTGTTCATGTAACGCACGGCTTCTTCATATTCTTTATTTAAAAAGATATTTCGCTCATGAATTGTCATTTTTAATCTCCCGAGTTCATATGTAATATACCGTATTTTTACGGGAATGTCAATAAATATTAAATAAAAACATATTTTAATCGATACTCGACAAAAAAAGTCGGGCACAATAATGCCCGACTCAAATTTATTCGATATTACGACATAAATTTCTTAATCTTCATCGTCATATAAACCTTCTACAATAAACCGGGTAATTTTAATATTGACGGTTTTATCGTAATTCTCTGCGGCGCTGATTGTAAACCCTTCAATTTTAGAAATATCAAGTTCGTAGGTTCCGTCAACTCCATCAACATCGTCAGCCCAATCCGGCTGTGTGAAATCTTTTTTGTTACCGGTTCCCCAACTTGACACTTCAAGATTTCTTTCAACGTTCGTTCCACTTTTCAACTTAGCCGAATAACTAATACCTT
>JAIRUI010000127.1 GCA_031254455.1 Chitinispirillales bacterium
ACTTGCAAGATTTAATCGTAAGACGTGTCGTTATTCGAAAGCGATTGATATGGTAATAGCATCACTAATACTTTTGTTTAACGAAGAAATTATTGAATATATATTTAGTTAGCAAGCCCTAGCATATTGACTTTTGTAGCGCATAAATTATATTTATAGGTAACAAAAGAGGAATTTTGTGTTGCTTATAACGGATAGAGAACGTGAAAGCATAGTATTTCACAAGAAAAATGGAGAGAAAAATTCGGATATTGCAAAATGGACGCGAGTTAGTGTAAGCAGTATAACAAGAATATGGCATCGTTACACAATGACAGGTATTTATACCCCCAAACTACAGAATAGCGGTAGGAAGCAATTAGTTACAGATTTACAAATGGATATGGTTGTAGCAAGAATCAAAGACAAGCCAGACATTACTTTGTCCGATTTGATAGAAGAGATGTCGCTTGGAATTAGTGAATCGGCTCTTTGTAGGCGCTGACTCACACTTAAAAAAAGACGTTATGTCCGGTAGAACAAAATCGTATTGATGTTCAAGAAAGTCGTTATGAATAGCGTGAGAACAAACAGTCGTGTTTTGATGTTAATAAGTTGATTTTATGTCAACATAAGGTATTTAACTTAAATGCAGAAACTTATTGTATGATTGTAGTATCAGCTAAACAATATTAATGACTATATCAATAATACAAAAAAATATATTTCACTAAAACCAATAACCAAACAGAGAGGTGTTTACAGTATGAGCAATATTAAAGGGAACCAATAAATGACGGAAAAGGTGGAAAAGGACAGCGTTGTGTACGTTGCAATAAATACACGGTCTTTGGCGATTACTGTACTAGTTGCGGTGCAAAGAGAGTTTGAAGAGTTTGAACTGTAAAGAATTAAAAAGCAAGAAATGACATCAAAATAAGATAAACCAAAATTTATTGGCTTATCTTATTTCAAAACAGGAGAATTTTATGTTGCTACATTGGTTAAAAATTATTTTGAAACATCTTTTGCCGGTATCTGCCAAAGCAAAAATTAGAAAACTATTGCTAAGATTAACAGGAAACAGATTACCGACAACAGTCAGAATAGAGGCGTCAACCTTGTGTCAGTTAAATTGCAGTGCTTGTTATATGCGCAAATCTAATTATGGTTCTATGGGCAAAGGATATTTGAAATTCTTTGATTTTGAAAACTTTATCCAACGGAACAAATTTGTTAAAAACATAGAATTGTCAAACAGCGGAGAAATTTTTTTGAACCCTGATTTAATTCATATCATTAAATACGCCTTTGAAAATAATGTTAAGTTATCTGCAGGGAATGGTGTAAATTTTAATACAGTTTCAGACGAAATTATAGAAGCGTTAGTGAAATTCTGTTTCCGACATATCAGTATTTCAATAGATGCCGCTTCTCAACAAATTTACTCTTTGTATAGAACTAACGGTAATTTTAACACAGTTATTGAAAACATCAAAAAACTGAACGAATGCAAACAGAAATACAATTCAAAATTTCCTGAATTAACTTGGCAATATATAATAATGGAACATAACGAAGAAGACGTTATTAAGGCGAAGAAAATGGCAGAACAATTAGGAATGCGTATATCTTTCAAATTGCCTTGGGATGACTATGTTTCTCAAAATAAAGATATGTTGATAAAAGAAACCGGATTAAAATGCTTGAGCCACAAAGAATTATTTGAGGCAAAGAAAATAATTCCGAATTCAAATTGTTACGGATTATGGAGTTCGCCGCAAATAAATTGGGACGGACGTTTATTAGGATGCTGTGTAGTATATAAAGATGATTTTGGCGTAAATGTTTTTGATATCGGTTTGAAAAAAGCGATAAATTCAGAAAATTACAAAAGTGCAAAAAAAATGTTGTTGGGTAAAGTAGATGTTATCCAAAATACCCAAAACATTCCTTGTATTATCTGCGAACAATATCAAACAATGAAAGAAACAGGAATATATGTATGATTAAAATAAACCCAAATTGTCCATTAGCCCATTTTTCATTTATTATAAATTATTTTCTAATGGACACCGTTAGAGTAATTTATTGTTTTTCAGGAATTTATTGTTAGAAAGAGTAGCATTTTATGAATGATTTGTCGCTTGAATTTATTTATGAAGAGATAACGGCTTGTAGCGGGCTCGCCCTACTTAAGAATATGGTTGCCCTGATAGGTTTTCAAGAGAAATTGAGTAACCTTTCATTACCGCGTCAATGATCAAATCGCGGGACATCTCCGGTTCAATTGATAATGCAGTTTATCGCCTCTATTTGGTGTGGAGTCAACCGTTATTCACACTTGGACATATCTCGATTTGACACGACGCTTCAGAAGTTTTTTGGCTGGCAACGGATGCCTGAACATAAAGCGTTTCAGAGATATTTTGCGAAATTTTCATTTTACGGCGCTTTTGAGAAAGTTTTCGGAGAACTTTACCGCTGGTTTTTATCCGGCTTGTCATTCAACAATTTTACTTTGGATATTGATTCATCCGTGATAAGCAGATATGGAGATCAAGAAGCCTCTTGTAATAGATATAACTCTCGTAAACCCGGTCGTAAATCGCATCATCCGCTAATCGCTTTTGTCGCCGATGTTGATATGGTCGCTAACTTTTGGCTTCGTCCGGGAGATTCGCATAGCAACAATAATTTTCAAGCGTTTCTTGAAGAAACGTTGTCGCATTTTTCAAATAAAAAGATAGGTTTGCTACGTCTTGACAGTGGATTTTACAGTAGCGCTACATTATGCATGCAACACAATATTCAATTCGACTTCCGAAATTAAATTATTTGTAAAATAATCAAACAAGATATTTAACGTTTTTTCACTTCTCAAATCAAAGCCGCCTACATCGTTACGCCGAAACCCGAACAAACTGAAATCAAACTCATTTTTTCTTAGTTTTTAGTTTTCAAATATCCGACGAAGGTATCGGCGGCGGAATAAATCTTTTTTTCGGAAATTAAATAGGTTTCGTTTGGCAAATTGTATATTAATACGAACTTCGTAGGTTTGATGACGATTCACGAAAAAAATATCTTTAAGGAATTTTAGTGAAAGAAACGGTTATAGAGATAAGGAATTTAATCGCAAAATACGGCGAAAAAGAAATTCTTCACGATGTCTGCGCCGACTTTCATAAATCGGAAATCAAAGTAATACTCGGAACAAGCGGCTGCGGGAAAACCACGCTTCTCAAACATATTATCGGACTTGTAAAGCCGGCGCACGGAAGCGTTAGAATTTTTGGAACTTTAATCGGCGAACTTGACGAACCGGATACTGTGGCCATCCTGAAAAAAATCGGTATAGTGTATCAAAACGGTGCGCTGCTCGGTTCTTTATCCGTTGCGCAAAACGTAGCGCTGCCGCTGAAAATGCATACGAAATTAAGCGATAAAATAATTGACGAAATTGTTCGCGATAAACTAAGAAGCGTACGAATGAGTCATGCTTACGACTTGTTTCCGGACGAACTTTCCGGCGGAATGCGTAAACGCGCCGCAATCGCAAGAGCGCTGGTTTTAGATCCGCCGATTTTATTTTGCGACGAACCGTCGGCGGGGCTTGATCCGGTAACTTCATCCGGAATAGATGAATTACTGGTTGAAATGCGCGACCGCCTTTCGATAACAATAGTTGCGGTTACTCATGAAATAGAGTCCATTAAAACTATTGCCGACTCAATCATATATTTGGAAAAAGGACGCGTTTATTTTGACGGTTCTTTAAAAGACGGCTTAGCGATTAGCGAAGGGAAAGTACATGACTTTTTCAATCGAATCGACAGAAACGGTATAAACGATTGAAAGCATATAAATTTAGGTAACTATATACATCTTTACACTAAAAATTATGATGACTATATACAATTTTACACTAATCGTCAAACGTTTCAAATATAATCTTACATTTGTTATCGCTTGACACATAAAATTGAACGCCTTTTAATTTTTCTACATTCATTTCTTTTTCTAAACTTTTCTTAAATTTAAGCATTCTACTTTCAATTTCTTTAACAAGTTTAAATTCTGCTTTATTTTCTTTTGAAATAACTTTTATTGGCTTTTCAATAACTTTTGTTTGCCACATAATTTATCCTTTCGATAATTTTATAACCAATTATTCTTCCATTATAAAATTAGGAAAGTCAAGTTCGTCAATTCCTAATATTCTACACTTGTTTCTAAAAATATCAAGCCCCAAATCCATTAAAGAATTATTAGATTTATTAGAACCCATACACCATAATTCTATCGCCCTACTCAATTTACCCAATTCATCATTTATAAAATGAATATCCACGCCAGTTGCTCTGGCTACCACTTGGTCGCTATTTTGATAATTTATTATCGTTTGGTCTTTAATCTGCTGATAATATTCTTTATTTAATTTAACCATATTTTTAGTTTCCTTTTCAATTATATTAAAAATATTTCAGTAAAATTTTAACTTTTTACACTTATCCACGTTTTTCCCTATTCTTATCCCACCCTTTTATTATATCTAACGCCCAAGGACTTATACGATAATATTGAGATGCTGGAAGTTTAACTTGCTCTTGCTCTTGCCCTTGATATGTACGCACAAATCTATTCATAATTTGTTCGTCTCTTGTCATATTTCCCATTCAATTTTCCTTACAAAGATACAGCCGCAGACGTATCGTTAAAGTTTCCGTGATACGAAATTGTTGCTGTTGTGTCTGTTAATCCGCTTGGAGCAACCAACGTAATTCCTTCTGGACTTATAGTAAAGCCCAAACCTGTTAAATATGAATTTGAACCGCCGTTATTTATATATAGCGCAGGAACAGAATAAGTAGCGCCCGGACGAGCATAATCACCGTTAGAATTAAATCCCGGAATATTTAATGTCTCCCAAGTTATAAACTGATATGTTCCCGAACTCACAAATCCTGTTATACTGACATACACACTTACCGCTGCTCCCCAAATAGTCCAATAGATGTTAAATGTTCCTGAACTTATCTGAACTGTTTGCTGTCCTTGATATACTACATCCAACCGACTACCATTAACAGCCAAAGCCCCCGTGCTAACTGAACCCACATCTATAAGGTCGTTATCTAATGAAATAACGCCGTTTTCGTCGATATTTATATTTTTCCCTGCATTACTCGGTGAAACTGCATTCCCAGAAGATGTTGCAGATATTACATTATCGTCAATCGTTATTCCATCTCCAGCAGTATATGGAATTGCCGGTGCAGTATTTGTTATTACATTATTTGAAATATCTATTCCGTTTCCAGCCACAAAATTTTGTTGTTCAGGAATGTTTGCGGAGATAACATTATTTTCAATAGTAATATTATCACCAGCGGTATAACTTATTTGTTCAATCGTTGGAACTTGCGACCACGCTTGATTTTTTCTTCCGTAAAGGTTTCCATCGTTTGGAGCGTCAGATATACCTCCTTCTCCGCCACTTCCTCCACCCGTATTGTTATTACCTGCACCCTGAATATAAGGTGGAAGAACTAACCTTTCACCACTCATAAATCGCCCTGTATTTTCCATATTTTACTTGTCTTTTCTACTATTTTCAAAAATTTTATCAATCGTTGTCGCACCCATAAACGCAAGCGGTACAGAACACAACGTCATAAGAACACTTCCATAAATTTCCTCACCTTTCCATATCCCATACATAACACAGCCAAATACTCCCACAAGAGTAATAAGCGCTAACCACCACCGCCTTGAACTATAAAATTTTGGATTTATATGATTTGGGTTCGAATTTACACTATAATCTGAAAATGTATCGCCCTGTGATTCAATATCTTGATTTTCCATAAACTACTCCTTGTTTATTCTTTAACTATTATATTAATTGGTTGAGTTTCTAAATATTCCTGAATTTAATTCTTTTCCTGTATTTTAGCCGATACAAATATTATTTTGCGAATGCTGTTAACAATGGATTGTTGAGATAATACTCGGCTTTTCATTCGAGTTCTTTATTTCTTTATGTTTATATAGGTGGCAAACTTCCTTTACCGGTTGTTCTGCCTATCAACACCTATATAAATAAACACGGGTGAAATTCATTGTTAACAGCAAATTACTATGAATTGGCAGGACAGCCTCTCAACTGTCTTCTGTCTTAACTTTTTAACTTGCCGAAAGAAACGGCAGAAGGGGTGTTTTATGACATTTTGTGATAATTGCGGGAAAGCATTAAGCAACGATGTGAAGATTTGCAAAGAATGCAATGCAACGGCTAAACGCAAAGAAATGGATGGTCGAGTTTTTTGTGCAAATTGTGGGAGTCAATTACGCGACAAGCAAGACAAATGCGATTGCTGTAATAGTATATTTATCAAAGGCGGTAAATAATGAAACAGTTGACTAAAGTTTTAGTTGTTGGGGTTGTAGTTGCTTGCAGTGTTTGGGCTGGCGAGTGGAAATACATAGGTAGAGATTGGCAATGGTGGGGGAATTGTAGAAATATTTATATTTATAAGACAAATCTCAATCGCCAGCAATTTGAATGGGAATATAAAAATAGTGCCCTTTCCAAATTATTAGGCGATTTGAGTGATGATTATATAGATATAAATAGAGATTTTGCAGCAATAAGAAGGTTAAGTAATGAACAAACCCAAATGACGCAAATGGAACAATTAAAGCAAAAACTTGCGAACAATTGCGCTAATTCCAATTCGCCTCAATGCGCCGAAATAAAAGAAAAAATTGCCGATTACAACAAATGTATGGCAAAAATTAGTTCAGAGTGGGAAAGTTATAATAGTTTTAATTCGGTAAAAGAAGCAGCCGAAGCAGTCGAAACAACAGGCGGTCGTTCAAAATCAAGTATTATGAGGGTTGTTCATCAAAATACAACGGGTTTGAATTACACATATAATCAACGGCTCGGAAACAATCCGGGAATGTCAGGGCGCGTCAAGGTAAAATTGGCAATTGACGAGTTTGGAAAAGTGATTTCTTGCCAATTAGTCAGTTCTACAACAAAAGACAACACTTTTGACCAAACTGTTATAGAAAAAGTAAAGGCGTGGAATTTCGGAAGGATTGATGTTCCAAACGACGTTACCGAATTTGAATATGAATTTGTGTTTTCGCCTAATTAGGACTGCAAATGTTCAGATTGTTGCTTTTTATTTTAATTGTCGGCTGTCTTAATGATGTTAGTGCCAAAGTTAGAGAGAGAATTAAGGACTCTGACGGCGGCACTACAACTATTTATTATTACAAAAAGATAGACAAAAAGTATGAATACAATTTACATCAAGAAGAATTTAAGGAAGAAAAGTATGTCGAAGAATTTAATCCCGATACCAAAGAAGTTTATTCAAAAACAACCTTAAACAGCAAAACCGAAAGGCGAAAATCCGATAATATCAGAAAAATTAAAGAGACAACATATCAAGAAACTCATAGTTCTTATGATGAGAAAGGAATAAGATTTTTGAGAGTATTTAGTATTGGTTTGGTGGTGTTTGTATTTGTCGTATTACCAATTATTGTGAATTAAAATTCAGCCCTTTCCGTTATGCCGCAATTAACCCTTTATACGTTGTCTTAATTCCCATATTTTCAATTAGCCAATTAAATCTTTCACTTTCTCCAATGCCCTTTGTATTATATCTAAAAACAAATTCATCGACATATTTTTGTAAATGTTTTCGAGATGTGGAATGATAAATACCCAAAAGCCCACGCTTCAACAAAGACCAAAAACCCTCAATAGTATTTGTATGAACTATACCATTGACGTATTGATGTTCTTTATGTTTTATAACTCGATGGTCATAAAACTTTGACATATCATTATAACCACCCCAACTATCAGTAAATAAAGTTGCAGTTTTCTTGACGCTCTTAGTAATTAGATTGGATAGAGTCTGCTTACTTGCATCCTCAACCACTTTAGCATTTACTTTGCCTCCACGCTGAACCATTCCAACAACCGGAGTTTTATGTTTAGTGCTTCGACCCTGATGCTTGCTCTTACCGCCGATATAAGTTTCATCGCATTCAACTAAATTATCTAACACATTATTATTTTCAGCCCCAAAACACTTCCTAATGCGTTGTAGCATAAACCAAGCCGTCTTTTGAGTTACATTTATATCCCTTGAAAGTTGCAACGAAGATATACCTTTCTTATGAGATGTAATTAACCAAATAGCCAAAAACCATTTTTTCAATTTAATTTTGGTGTTATCAAATAAAGTGCCTGTCTTAACGTTAAAATATTTGCCCGTATTCCTACAACGATATTTACCGCCCTTGCATTTGTAAACTTTGGAATCAGGGTCAAACGGGCTGACAATCGAACCATTCCAACGCATTGACTCTAAATGTTCAATACAAACCTGCTCTGTTGAAAATTCTTTAAGTAACTCTAAAATTGAATTAAAACTCCTCAAACTTAACATACCAGCTTCCTTTATTTATAAAATAATAACCGACGGTGGAAACGTGTATATATTTCAGGAGATTAAATGATTTTATTTAATGTCTTACATTAAGTTAAATTCGGGATGTAATTTTTATATACACCCCAACAATAAAAAGAATTAGGCGGATTTTTAATTTTTGATAGGAAAGTTTGAATTTTTGATTTGGCAAAAAGTAATTTACCTAAAATTTTATAAAGGAATTAGAATGTTTATAATAAAAGAAGCAGTTGACAATTTTATTAAACATGTTAAACAAAACGACCCAACTTGGCCAAATAATCATTGGTATGCTGGATTAACTACGCAACATCCATTTGACCGTATGAAACAACATGAAAGTAAAAAGGGTATTATTTGTGAATATTTAGCATCTATATCTTGCCCGGATGAAGATACAGCGCGAACATTAGAAAAAGCATTAAAGAATGAAGGTTTTGCTATACACGATAAAGATTTAGAACCAGAATCAGAACATATAACAGCTTCATGGGCTGTTGAAACTGTTTCAGCTTCAACTTCTAAAAACAATAAACAATATAAGGTTTATGTTTTTAAGGCTATTTAAAAGAATAAGAATTAATTAGTTGTTTTATTTATACTTTTACAAAATCCCAAACAATATGAACAATCAATTGTTATACCATTAATAAAATCTAAACATTCTTTGCACATTTTAACATTAGGTAAAAAATTCTTTTTTGCTGATTTTATATTAGTATTCTTTTTCATAATTATAACTCCTTTTAATGTTTTCAATTATTAATTGAAAGTTTGAATTTTTGATTTTGATTGCCAATTTCTCATTGGCAAAAAGTAATTTGATTAATAAAATAACCTATAAAATGGTTTGATTATATTTTTGTGTAAAATTGTATATAGTCATCATCTTTTATTGCTTCCAAACAATCATTACGACATAATCTCAAATAATAATTATAATTTATACACCTGTCTCATAAACATAATGATATTTTACCAAAAATAGTCATTGTTTGGGAATTATTCCAATATGTCCCAAATATTAATTAAGGAAATAAAGCTTTGAAAAAAAAATTAAAAATTTATCTGTTAGCGCTTCTCATTACTATTGTAGCGGGATTAGTTTTACTTAGTGTAAAAAATACGATTGAATTATATTCAGAATATTCCCAAAATTATGGATATACTTTTTATAGTCTATTTTATGACAATGTAAAAGTTTTAATAAAATATCCTATAGTTTTTATAAAAGTAGTCTTTTTTCAAATACTAATTCCCGTCTTTATATTCAATCTCTCTTTCATCTTTGTTCGTAGATTTTTTCGGTGATTGTATATTCCCATCGACTTTGATATGTCCGCCTATAAGATTTCCCGTTGTATCATAATCAAAGCCGCTTTCTCTAAATATTTTTACAACCTTTCCTAATTTTTTTGTTAATGTTTGAAAATCGATCTTTTGCTCAATTTGAGGCTTATAAAGATTTTTTTGCGATTCAATAAAACGCTTCGTACTATCAGAATTTAGCCAATTTTGAACCAATCCTTTTTCTATTGTAACCGAATTCACATTAACCTTTGTTTTATCCGTATCGTTAAATTGAGCCGAATTAATAAGTATTCCGTTAATTTTATCCTTATCAATTTTTTTCATTACTCCATTAGCATACGCGTTTAATGAATCCTTTTCACTGTTCATAATTTACCTTACCTTTCTTTTATTTTTTCATTAATTTTTACTTCTTAAATAAAAATCTATATAAAATAACGAATTGCTCCTAAATCAAACGAAAAGATTTCTCCATATTGACGAAAATAAAATTAGGTATGAAGAAAACAAATGGTCGAAAGGTGGAGGCGGAGAATATAGAGGGCTGGGTTAAAGTGGACAGTTTCAAGTTTTGTGTAAAATTTATATAGTTACGTAAATTTATTTGCGAAAAAGTATTGATATTTGACAATTAAATTCTCGTTTTATCATATTTCTTTACAATATTTATTTTTCGGATTTTGGTTTCTTCGGCGGAAAAAGGCGTTGTTTTTATTGTATCTGCGTAAGTATCGAAATAAACTTTACCAGTCGTGTTTCTCAAAATAATATGTGTGAAATTTTCAGATAATTTTTGCGGAATATAAGAGTTATCGCTAATCAAAACAGGTTTTGATTTTACAGAAAAAAATCTACTGCCTAAATGCGTTTTCGTCCATCTTAAAAATGACGGGTTATAGTAGTTCTTTGTTTGCGCTGCGCCCAATATTACCAGTACAGGATTGTTTGAATCTAATAATTTCATTCTAAAATTCTGCGAAGAAACTGTGTAAATTGTATCTTTTTTACATAAATCCGAAATCAAAAGTCCGCTTAACATAAACAATACCGCATAAGTTAAATAAATTATTCTATTCCTGCTAAATGTATATAAGATTATAACTATTACAATAATCACAATAAAAATAAGCGGTGAAATATTTGCATAATCTTCACCCAATCCGGTAAAAATCACATACTTATTTATAATCCAAAACAATAAATCAAGCGCCTTATCCGTCATCATGCACAAAAAATTCGATATGCTTTCAATAGGAATAAAAAGCGAAATGAGTGCAATTTGACAAATTGCCTGCAATATGGGAAGTAAAATTAAATTCGCAAGCGGCGTCGCTGAAGTAAGCGCCCCAAAATGGAAAATTTGTATAGGCGTAATAACGACAAACAGAAATATCGGTAATGTAAAAAATAAAATTATTTCACGAAATTTCACATCTCTTATGAATTTGGGAAATACTAAAACCGCAAATGTCGCTGTAAACGAATACTGAAATCCTACCAGAAATATGTGCATAGGGTATAGCGACAAAATAAAAAAGCAAGATAAAAACAGTGAATTCAGCGCATTGCTTTTACGGTCAAAAAGCGGTGAAATCAGCATAATCGTTCCCATAATTACCGCTCGTAAAGTCGCCGGTCCGAATCCTACGATAAACGGTAAAAATAAAATTGCACACACAACTATACATCGTCGTACCAAAATCGGTAAAGGCAAAATAAAAATTATAGCAGAAAACGCAAAAATCAAAATCGCTATATGCAGTCCCGATATCGCCAAGAAATGTACGAGCCCGCTTTCGCGAAAAAAAGAATTTATATTTTGAGTTAAAAACGAACGATCGCCCGTAAAAATTGAAATATATAACGATTCGTATTGCGTCTTTGCGAAATTCTTGCGGATGTGCCGGTAAATCGCGGTAATATGAGGCATTTTTGTTTGTTTCTTTATGGAAATAACTTCTATTTCACCTATGGAATTTTTAATTTTTTCCTGAAAAATATTATCATATTCCCAAGGTGCGGCTGTGTTTTGATTGTCGTATTTTCTAAAAATTCCTAATATTTCCGCATTTTGACCTGATTCTAAAATATAGTCTGTCAAAGTATCTTTCAAAATCAAATTTATCCTGTAATCGCTTTTTCGTAAACTTACCAATTGTTCCATTCTTTTTTCACTGCGATATTTTGGAGGAGAATAAAATTCCGCCGAAATTAGAACGGCGCCGTTTTGAGGAAATAAGTTTTCACCGGTTTCTATTGATTTTTCCCAAGAGTTTTGTAAAAGAAGTCCGATAAAAATAGAAATTATAAGAGAAAGGGTTTTCGAATATCTATTGGTTAAAAGCAAAGAAACTATAATTACCGTGGTTATCAAGGCGTTCGGCTCGGCGGTAAAAATCTTATATTTTGTTCCAAGTATTATTCCGAAAGAAAGTCCGAGCGCCAAATAGAGAGACGGGACGCAAAAAAGGTATTTATATGGAATAAAATCGCGGAATTTATTGTTCATTTACACCGAATAATCCCTTATACCTTGAACGGCTTACGGGTAATTTTTCACCGTTTCTCAAAACCGCTTCATATTTTCCGCCGCCCAAAACGATAGTATGTGCGATTGAATTTTCATCGACTAAATAAGAATTGTGAATTCTGATAAAATTTCCCGATAAAATTTCACCGAATTTTTCCAAAGAATTATCATGAAGGTAAGTTTTTCCGTCTTTACAATGAATTTCTCGATAGTCGCCGGCTCCGGAAATATATAATATCTGCTCAATTGGAACGATAATTCGCGACGACCCGTCTTTAATCAGAATTTCTTTCTTGCCTTTACGGCGTATATGTCTTCCGATAAATTTCTGCAACGCTTTTTGCAAGCGTTCTTTGTCATAAGGTTTTAAAACAAAATCGACAATGTCCAAGTCAAAACCTTCAAGAGCGCGCTCTCCGGTTGCCGAAACCACGATAGTTTCAAATTTTTTTTCTTCTATACTTTTAAGAATGTTGAATCCGTCATCGCCGTTAAGGTTTAAATCTAAAATAAGTAAATCGGGCGGCTGAATTTTTATTGCCGTAATAATTTCTTGAAATTCATAAAAAAGTGAAAGTTCGTTATCAGGAAGAATTTCTTCAACCTGTCTTACCAATCGTCTCGCTGCGACTTTCTCGTCTTCAACAATAAAAATTTTCATTTTTACACTCTTTCCGCCGGCAATTCAAAAATAACCCGCCAACCGTTATTTTTTGCTTCCGAAACAAATTTAAAATTATTCCCGTAAATTTCTTCCAAACGTTGTACAATATATTTATTTCCGGTTCCCGTCGCCACCCGATTTTGCGAATGGTTATTTTCGCCGTTGTTCTCCAAATTAATGATAATCTTTTGCGCTTGCCTTGTGACGCTCAAATCAAAAGTTCCCGTATCTTTCTTCACAAACCCGTGTGTAAGCCCATTCTCCAAAGCCGTATGCACAATCAGCGGCGGAATCGTTATTCCTTCTATATCGCCTGAGATTTTAAGTTTAATATTCTTTTCGCGCCGTAAATTCATAACTTTTAGATGGGCTCTGCAAAGCGAAACCTCTTCGGAAAGTGAAATAATTTTTTTTTGAGAAAATGACATTAAAAGCCGCAGCTCTTTGGATAATTCGTTAACTAATTTGACGGCGATTTTTGGATCTTCTTCTATCCAGGCGACTATGGTGTTTAAAGAATTAAGTAAAAAATGCGGGTGGATATTGTTTTTTAAAAGTTCCAATTCCAAACGAGTGTTTTTAATTTCGATCAACGATTTTTTTCCCATTTCTTCCCAGAAAAATCTTCCCATAGTTATCGTGATAAACGCTGAAAGCAAAGCAAATCCCAGCGAACTGATATTAATTTGTTTGAGTATTATGGAAAATACAATACAAAGCCAGAAAATTATAAGTCCGATTGTGATTGTTTTAGCGCCTTTTTCTTTCTTAAATAACGCTTCCAAAGCGATTCCTACGGACGTTATAGCCGAGAATGAAGTGAAAATTTCATTCGCACTGCCCAAAAACGCAAGCGTTGAAATCGGCGAAATATCATAAATAGCAAGCCGTGGAAGCATAACGGCTATTGTACTGACCGCAAAAAATATCGACGACTTTAATATTAAGCGCTTCGCATTAAAAAGTCGTAATAAATACGTAGGCAAAAGCCATATAAGTCCGATTTCAAAAGCGTCGTTTAGCAGTGCAATCAAATAATAATGTTCAAGGTTCGTCTGATAGTACATCACAAAAATCGGCACAAAAACATGTCCGCAGCAACAAAGTGAAAACATCGCATAAGTAACGTGCGCTCTGACATGAAGCGATTTCGCTATAAAAATAATGTTGAAAAGCGCGGTAATAAAAAAGATTCCGATAAGCGCCGCAGAATACGCAATCGTTTTGGAGATGTGAGAAATAACGTTTTCCAAAGTTCCGATTTTGGGATTCTCGGCGATAAATCCCGAAATAGCGCTGAAATTTGAGATTCGGATAGCCAAAGTATGCTCTCCGGCAGAAAAAAATTGTTGCGGAATAACGAAAATTCCGGCGCTATTTCCAATTCTTTCCCCTGTTTCTTTTTTGGCTAATGCCATTTTGTAATCGCCGATTTTTCCGTTTTCGCCTATTTTTGTACCATCCCAATAAATTTCATAGGCCGAAATTACCGTCGGAATAAAAATAGCCGCTTTTTCGTAATCTAAAATATCCTGTGTAATAAAGATTTTAGTCCGAAACCATCTGATTCCTTTTGCACCGTACTTATCCGCTTTCCATAATCCGATGATTTTTTTGTCATGCCATTCGCCGTCGTCGTATCGCGGACTTGCAAAATCCGCTCCAAACGAGTTGTCCGAATAACCGCATTTCCAAATATTTATATCGGTCAGCGTATTTTTCTTAAAAGAATATTGCGGTGACGCGTTTGGAATCGTACAAAAAAATAAAACCGTAAAAAAAGCAATTATTTTATGCATTTCTTATTGATATTATCCATTCTTTCATAAAAACGATAAAAATTCCGGCAAAAATCCCTGCAAAAATTCCGATTAATATCAATAATTTTCTGTTAGGTTCCGACGGATAAAGCGGGTAATCGGCTTCTTTTATCACTTCAAACGCCGGTGTTTCTTTCTTCTCGTCGATTTTCGCCAATTCTAATTGTTTTATAAGCTCAGCGTAAACGCTTGCTTTCAGAACGACTTCACGCTGAAGCCGCTCGCCTTCGAGAATTACGGACGGTGATTGTGCGGCAAGGTTTTTTTCTTTAAAACCGACCAAATACGATTCGGCGCGGTTTAAACTCATTCTTGCGTCCGCCACTCGTTCTTCAACAAATTCTCTCTTTTCTTTTCCGCGGTTCAAATAATCGCTTTCAATATATTTTTTTAAATATTCAATCAAATATTCATGAATCGAATAAGCGAGCGACGGGTTTTGGAAACGGGTTTTTATTTCAATAGTTCCTTTTACTTTGTCCTTTTCAATTGACATGAATTTTCCCTTTTTGCTTCTCAGCTTATTGATTTGAGCCATCTTATACTTATATTCCCAATTAGGCGCTGTGGTATCAGGATTTCTGAACTTCCAATATTCGGCAAGTGTCAAAGTATCGTATATAAACGGCTCTTTTTTCTTAATTTCTTCTTTTGTCTGCAATCTTTGGACAATCCATTCACGCTCTATTATTTTTTCGCAGAATGAGGTATTCTCGACAAGCAAGTCCACATAATTTATCAAATTTACGTCGCTTCCGCCCGTTGGAATGTTTATTCCCGCCATAGCGGCGAGTCCTGCCATTTGTCCTGCTTCGCCTGACGATCTCTTAGCTGCCACAGCGACGGCGGCTGCGACGTATTGATCAGGTAAAACTATCGCCCACACCGCTATAACGGCTGAAATAGCCGCTGTAACGAGCGTAACAATCATCCAATTCTTTAAAACGACCAAAACCAGTTCACGCAAATCAATTTCGTCTTCTCGGTTAAATTGCTCCGCCGTCATTTCATTTTCCATATTTTATCCTTTTCTTTCAAGATTTTATCTTAAAATAATAAATGCTATTATTTGCCACATGGTAAATAATATTTTATCGGCAAAAGAAAAGAGGAAAAATGACAGACGACAGAAAAAACAATCCAACAAGTATGTACTCCCGCACTTTACATTATATGCGCCCTTATTGGTGGCTTTTTATTATTTCGTTTATATCCGCGCTTGCTGTTGTACTTTTTCAAGGAATTTCCGGATGGTTTCTGGGTACGTTGCCAAGCGTCCTTTTTTCAGACGGCGCTTCCGTTTTATTGTGCGAAAAACCGCCGTTTTCAATTTCTAATATTAACGAATGGCTGAAATATCACGGTAATTTGCTTTTTTCAATAAATAAATCATTGCCGCTTTTGGTTTGGGTCAGTATAATCATAGCGATTGCTTTTACCGTAAAAAATATTTTTTTATATATAAACAACATTAGTACCGGACTTTTAAATTTTTCTACCGCCCGCGATATGCGAAACGATCTTTTCGGTCATATTCTTAAACTCCCTACTTCGTTTTACGATCAAAGTAAGAGTGGAAGTTTAATGGCTATAATGGTTAACGATTTAAATTTGATAAATTCGACGATTTCCAATTCTTTAGGATCGCTTCTTATGGAGCCGCTTAAACTTTTGGGTTATATAGCCATGCTTTTTATAATAAACGCTAAACTTACGCTTATACTGTTCGTGGTTTATCCCGTTTTAATTTTAGTGATATTAAAAATCGGAAATACCGTTAAAAAACGTTCGCGAAAAAATTTGGCGAGTTTTGATGAAATGGTATCGCGTATTACGGAAGTGATAGGCGGAGTCCGGGCGGTAAAAATGTTCAATATGGCGCAGGAAGAAAACACGAAGTTTAAGAAAATAAGCGACAGACTCCGTAAAAATCAGTTCAGACAGAAAATTACGGGCGACATGCTTTCCCCGCTTACGGAAACGCTTGCGTTCTATTTAATCGGCGGACTTTTAATTTTGGGCGGAAACGAAATTATTAGCGGAGAAGGAAACTTTTCGGCAGAGGATTTTACGCGCTTTTTGGTATTTATGTTCGCTTCATATCAACCGTTAAAGACGCTTGGGAATATAAATTCCAACATTCAAGCGGCTGTCGCCGCCGCTCAAAGAGTTTTCAAAGTTTTTGATTCCCCAATCGAAAAAATTAAGGTTTTGGATAGAAGAAACATTCCGCAATTTAACGATAATATATCTTTCAATAACGTTTCTTTTGCTTATGAAAGTGCGAAGAATGCGGTTGTTCTGGACGATTTGTCGTTTACGGTAAAAAAAGGGGATACTATCGCTCTGGTAGGCGGAAGCGGGGCGGGGAAGTCCACGATTTTGGACATAATTCCGCGATTTTACGAGATAGACGGCGGCGAGATAACCCTTGACGGAAAGAACATTTCCGATTTTGAATTGACACAATACCGAGAACTTTTCAGTATCGTGTCGCAAGAAACAATTTTATTTAACGCGTCAATCAAAGAAAACATAGCATACGGTAAAATAGGCGCAAGCGATGAAGAAATTATTAAAGCGGCAAAATTTGCAAACGCATATTCTTTTATTGTGGCGGCGCCGCAAAGTTTTGACACTATGGTCGGCGAGCGCGGAGTCGCATTAAGCGGCGGACAAAAACAGCGGATAGCGATAGCCAGAGCGATTTTACGCAACAGTCAAATTTTAATTTTGGACGAAGCCACGTCTGCGCTTGATACGGAATCCGAATCTCTTGTTCAGGAAGCGCTTTCGTACTTAATGAAAGGAAGAACTACTTTTGTTGCGGCGCATCGGCTTTCCACGATACGCTCGGCTGATACTATTTTAGTCCTTGAAAAAGGAAAATTGGTCGAAAGCGGAAACCACGAAGAATTACTTGCAAAAGGCGGACGTTACAATTATTTGCATTCAATCCAGTTCAGTGGAAAAAAATCATAATTTTTTGCATTTGTCGGCGTACTTTTTTATAGTTTCCAAATGTTTTTTTACCCAATAGGTTTTTTTTGTATCTTGCGGAATATATTGAATTTCACGCATCACGGAACTTGCAATTTCGCATGCGTAGTCTTTCTTGTTTTCCAAATCCGCCGCAAAAATCATCGCCCGCCGCGCCGACAAAATATCGGAATAGTTTTTTGGGATTCTTTTCTCCGACAGGTTAAGCAATTTTTGGGAAGAAGACACTATTTCCTCAATATCTTTTTTATCGACGGAAATCGCTTGATACGCGCGAATCATCATAGTATTTGTCGAATATTTTTCGAAAAATTCATCAAATATTTTTTTCGCTTCGCTCCATAATTTTTGTTCTTGTAACACCCAAATGTAAGATAGATACATTTTTTGTGACATTTCATCGTCGGCGGAAAGTGATTTTCGTAATTTTTCCAATACGTTTTTAAGTTTCTCGTAATTTTTCGGCGATTTGTTAAAAAGCGTAATTTTGTAATATTCGGTCAGTGCAAGTGCGAAATTCGCCTCGTTTGAATATTTGGTGTTCAGTAATTTTTTCCAATTTTTTTGCGAGTCGTTCGCTTTGGAAAGTCCTTGTAAATATGCGCCTCTTTTTATGTGAATTGTGCTTAACATCCCGTTTAAAACCGCCGTTCTGTAAAACAAAAGCGTCGTGTCTTTGATAACGGAATTTTCAACAATCGCTTTTTCGCAGATATTTAGCGTTTTTCCCCCGTTTTCTGTTTCATACGCTTCGTAATCGACAAGCTTTGAGTACTCTACTAAAGCGGTAAAAAATGAACTGTCGGGATTTTTTAAGTTTCTATAGATGTATTTTTGCGCCGATTCATATTCTTGCATTAAAATAAAATCGTTTATTATTTCATTGTTTTTCGCCGAAACAAAACATATAAAAAACAAGATAAAAAAACGCGTCAAGTCATACTTCTTTCATAACCATTTCGGCAAGTTCTTTCGCTTTCGCTTCCGTATTCGCTTCGGCGTAAATTCGCATTATCGGTTCGGTATTGGACGAACGGATGTGAACCCATCCGTCGTTATATATAATTTTTAATCCGTCCCGTGCGTCTATTTTTTCCGTTGCAAAAATTTTCGTCAATTTATTCAAAATTTCATCAGGATTTAAGCCTGTCGTAGATATTTTTTCTTTAACTATAGGATATTCTTTGTAGAGTGATGTGAGTTGAGTAAGTTTTTTTTTGTTTTTCGCCATACATTCGATAATCAACGCAAGTCCGACGAGCCCGTCGCGAACCATAGATACCGCCGGATAGATTACTCCTCCGTTACCTTCGCCGCCAAGCGCAAGGTTGTTTTCTCGAATTGCGTCAACAACATTAGCCTCTCCTATTTTTGTCCTGATAACGTTGACTCCGAAACTTTTTGCTACATCGTCAATCGCCATCGAAGTAGATAAATTTGTCGCTACGTCGGTTTTTTTCTCCGGTAAAACGTCCATCATCGACAACGCTAAAGTCATTTCTTCGCAAATCGGCTCGCCGTTTTCACCCATTGTTACAAGTCTGTCTCCGTCCGGATCAAATGCAAATCCTCCCCAGAAATTTTTTTTGGATTTGAGCAAATTCTGTAGTTCCAAAAGGTGCGCCGGACGCGGTTCGGGATTGTGCACGAAATCACCGTCCAATTTACAATTTATTCCTTCGTATTCTACTCCTAAAGCCGATAACAATTGTGCGAACGAGGCGCTTGCCGCACCGTTTATTGCGTCTACGGCTATTTTAATCTTTGACTTTTTTATTAAATCGACATCGACATTTTTTAAAATCGCGTCTATATGCGCCGACACAGCCGTTTTTTCAACTTTTTTGGGAGAAGTCGGAAATTTTTCAAATTCCGCATCAGATAAAAAGTTCCCTTTTTCGTATTCATAATATAAATCTCGGCTCTCGACGGCGTTAAAAAGTCGTCCGCTGAAATGAACCGGCTTATATCCGTTATACGGATGCGGATTGTGGCTTGCGGTAATTATTATTCCTGTCGCCGCTTCAAAATATTTAGTCGCAAAACAAGTGGTAGGCGTAGTCGCAATTCCTATGGAAACCGGCTCTTTGTTCGCCGCGAAAATTCCCTGACAAATCGCTTTTTCAATATCTTCGCCGGACGGACGCGTGTCACGTCCGATAATTACTTTCTTTCCGATTGATGATTTTGCTTGAATGTACGCAACCGCCCGTAGTAGCTCAAGCGACAAATCGTCGCCGACTTTTCCTCTGATTCCTGAAACCGACATTATTGCTTTTTTCAAAAAAAGCTCCTTTAATAATAATAAAGAAAATACGATATTGACAAAATAAAAAACAAAATTAATTTATATAAAATTCAACGTTAAATTTTATTACATCCGGCGTTTCGACATTTATTATTTTATATAGTTTTTTGGTTTGTTTCATTATTAAAGAAAGCAAATTTTAATGGAAAAGAAATTGTTGTTTAGTTCAACGGCGACTCAAAAAAGAGTGGCCGTCCTTGAAGATAACGCTGTCGTTGAATATATTATAGAGCAGCCGGATAATTGCAGAGCGCTTGGAAATATATATAGAGGAAGGGTGGAAAATATAGTTCCCAGCATACAGTCCGCGTTCATCGACATCGGACTTGAAAAAAATGCTTTTTTAAACGTCGCCGACATAGAAACCGCTATAGTTCCGGATTTTAGTGAAGATGAAGATACGGAAAATACGAATGAAAGTGAAGAAGCGAAAGATACGAGTAAAGGCGAAGATGTAGATGAAAGCGAAGATGTAGATATAGAAAATTGTTACGCCATTGAAAATCTTATTCAAGAAGGTCAGGAACTGTTAGTTCAAGTTTCCAAAGAACCGATAGGCGATAAATGTCCTAAAGTCACTACGAAAATCTCTATCGCCGGAAGATTTTTAGTTTTAGTGCCGGATTCTAAAAATATAGGCGTTTCCAAGAAAAGCGACGAGAGAAAAAAACGTAAACGTCTGCAAAGAGCGCTAAAAGCGATGCTTCCTGAAAATATGGGGTGTATAATTAGAACCATTGGTCTTGACGTCGATGAAGAATTGATATATAACGAATTGAAACTTCTTGTAGGAGAATGGGAACTCATTCAGCAAAGATCGCTTGAAAGCGATGATCAGCGTCTTCTTTACAAAGAACAGAATGTTACGACTCAGGCGATTCGCGATTTGTTTTCAAAGGACGTTAAAGAGGTTATTGTCGATGACGCGGACGATTATAAAGAAATTGTTTCGTATTTGACGAAAATTGCGCCGGAAATGAACAATCGAGTTACTCTTTACACTCATAACGTTCCGATTTTTGACTTTTATAATATCGAAAGAGATTTAGACAAGTCGCTTAGACGCAAAGTTTGGTTAAAGAGCGGCGGATATTTGTTTTTTGACAAAACGGAGGCGTTGCTTGCCATTGACGTAAATTCAGGACGAAATAATTCCGAAAGCAATCTTGAAGATACGGTCTTTGCGACTAATATGGAAGCGGCGAAAGAAATCGCCCGTCAATTGCGTTTGCGTGATATCGGCGGAATCATAGTCGTTGATTTTATTGATATGAAAAAAGCGGAAAATCGCGTGGCTCTCCAAAAAAGAATGCACGAATTGCTCAAAAACGATTCTACCGTAACCGATTGTTCCGACTTGTCGCGATTCGGGCTTATTGAAATGACGCGTAAAAGGGTGCGTCCGGGAATAAATGAACTCATGACGGAAATTTGTCCTTCGTGTTATGGGTTGGGACGGGTCTTTTCTACAAAAACGATAGCGTCGAAAATTGACAGATGGCTGCACAGAGCGCAGGCGGATAATATAACATCGCCGGTAAAAATTCTGGTTTCCCAGCCAATGTTTGAATACATAAAAAGAAACGATTTGTGCAAACAGTTCGGAAACGACTACAACGTAAATCTTCGTTTTGAAATTTCCTCACGTTTGGAACAGGATGAATTTGAAATATATATAGCGGGCCAAAGTGAACATATAACTGAAAAACATTTGTAGGTATTGATTTTTGCCGCGGCAATATAATATATTCAATGTTGTTTTTGTTTAAGATGAATTGATTTTATTGGTTTAAGGAGAAATTAAAGTTATGGTTTCGGTAGTAAAACAGGGTGGATTTCAGTATAAAGTGGCTGAAGGCGAGTTGTTGAATATTCCGCTTGTAGAAGGTAAAATCGGAGAGGAAATTACTTTAGAATCCGTTCTTCTTGTGAGCGACGGAGTAAAAACGACGGTTGGTACGCCGGATATTAAAGGTGCGGTTGTTAAAGCCGAAATAGTGGAACATGGGCGGACTAAAAAGATTCTGGTCGTAAAAAAACACAGAAGAAAAGACTACCAGAGAAGAAACGGACATCGTCAGGATTTTACTAAGATTAAAATTATTTCAATTAACGCAGCTTAATTAAGGAGATTTTCAATGGCGCACAAAAAAGGTCAGGGAAGTACAAAAAACGGGCGTGACAGTAAAGCGAAACGCCTCGGAGTTAAGGAATACGCCGGTGAATTGATAAGCGCTGGAAGCATTATTATCCGTCAGCGCGGAACAAAAGTTCATCCAGGGCAAAATGTAGGACGCGGTAGAGACGATACTTTGTTTGCAGAGATAGCCGGTAAAGTCGATTTTTACAAAAAAATCGATAACAGAAAATATGTAAGAGTTATTCCGGCGTAATTTTTTATATAATAAATATTGTTTTAGTATATATATATTATTCCCGTTAAGGAGTTTTTATGATAACCGCTAAATTGTCCGTCAACGATATGACAAGAATTCCAAAACAAGTACGTTTAGATTTGGAACTGATTCAAGGCGATAGAATTGTCTTTGAAAAAAGAGGACAAGAATATTTAATTCGCAAATTGGTTGAAGAATCGCCGTACGATAAAAATGGAATCAAAATTTGGAATTCGGAACGTTCCAATATGGATTATGAGAATTAGCGTAAAAAATTTAGTTTCTTATATAAAAAACGGCAGGCGTATAGTTTGTCGTTTTTTGTTTTTGTTATTTTTTATTTTTGGGAACGTCAATGCGTTTGAGACGGACGATACGCTTTCGTTTGAAACGGCGATTAAAGTTCAAAGCGATACGCTTATCGCCGCGATTACGATAAATATTCCTAGAAATTATCATCTTTACAGCAATCCCAAAGGTCCGGGAATCGGTAAAGATTTGCAGATAAATTTAAAAGATGAAAACGTAGAATTTTTATTTGCAAAAAAGCAACGGCCGAAAGTTTTTTTGCCGCCTGACGAACCTGATACCGCTTGGGTTTGGGCGTGGGAAGAAAAAGCCGTAATTTTTGCCGCGCTGAAAACCGTAAATTTTGATTCCGCAAAAATTCAAATCGAAGGCGTTTATTGCGACTTGTCGTGCGTGCCGTTTTCGAAAACGATTTCAGTAAACAATTCGGATAAACCGTTTGACGACAGTTTGCAAGAAATTTATGAATCGTCTCAGGATATTGCGTTTGAAAGAGACGCAGAGGATTATGGCGTTTATAATTTTGACGTCAAAAAATTTACGCAAAAACACTCACTTTTTTCGGCATTGCTTCTGGCGTTTTTTGCCGGAGTTATTTTGAATTTTATGCCTTGTGTTTTACCGGTTTTGGGGATAAAAATTTTGTCGTTTGCGCAGGATACGGACAAAAAAACGGCGATTTTTAAAAGTTTTGCGTTTGCCTTAGGAGTGATTTTCGTGTTTTTACTTCTTGCGATTGCCGCGATTCAACTGAAAATCTGGTGGGGGCAGCAATTTCAAAATCCTGTTTTCATAACGATTCTATCGGTTTTGATGCTTGTCGGTTCGTTGTTTTTGTTTGACGTTTTTACTCTCTCGCCAAATTCCGGCGTCGCAAATTTTGAAATGAAGCAGAAAAAAAACTCTCTTTGGGGTAATTTTATCAGAGGAGTTTGCGCCACAATTTTGGCGACGCCGTGTTCGGGACCGTTTTTGGGCGCGATTATAGCGTGGGCGCTTATCGACAACTCAAACGCGGCGGTTTTTGCCGTGTTCTTGTCTGTCGGGACGGGAATGTCCGCGCCGTATGTTTTGTTGAGCGTTTTGGGCGGAGTAAAAATTTCGCGAAAAATCGCAAAGTATTCCGTAGTTATTAAAAAGATTCTCGCTTTGATTTTGCTTTTATTTGCGGTTTATTTATTCGTCTCGGCTAATTACGGTAAATTTTTTGCGCAAAATCACGATAATTACGATCTTGTATGGGTCGATTTCTCGCCGGAATTGTTTGAAACCGCTCGTAAAAACAAGCAAAGCGTAATTGTAAATTTCACCGCAAAATGGTGTTTAAATTGTCAATTTAACAAAATTTCGGTTTATGACAGTGAAGAAATTCATCGAATCTTTCGGCAAAGAAATATTTTAGCGATGACTGCGGATTTGACAAACGAAAACCCGCCGGCGCAAAAACTTCAGGAAGAATTGAAATCAAAAAGCATTCCGTTTTTGGCGATTTTTGACGGGGACGATTTTGGAAGTCCGGTCGTTTTTTATGACATCGTAAGCAAAAAATCAGTCGTCGAAGTTATAGAAAAATTGGATTTATAGGGAAAAAACAAAAACGGAGCGCAAATCTCTCTGCGCTCCGTTTTTATAATAACGAATCGGTCGTGTTACCTCCTCACACCCACCTTAGCAGTGTAAGGATAACTCTTCCCGTTTGTGTTTTTCGCTTCAACCACCACCAAATAACTGCCGTTAGCTACATTTCTGCCTGCATTGTTGGTTAAGTTCCAAGTAACGCTATTACCTCTCTCAGTTCTCTCAAACACCACATTGCCGACATTATCATAGACAACTGCTTTCACCTGAGAAACTCTCTCGTTGTTGGGCAAATCAACGGTGATAACTGCCTTATCGGAGACTATGTTGTTTGACAATCTTATGCCGCTGTGTTCGTTTTTGGACTTATCCCTAATAACCGACACTTCGACATCTTTGTATGTCGCAGTTACCGTTACCGCTTTTGAAAGCATTACAAAAGTTGTCGTTGACGACGTTGCATCGTTAAAAACCACACCATCGCTGCTTGTCCATTTGTCAAACACTTTGCCGGCGGATGCAGGGTTTGCCGTTACCGTTACCGTTACTCCGGCTTCATAACTGCTTGAACCGCTGCCGTTTATTACCGTTACCGCAAATACCGGCGTTGCCGATACGCTGAAACTTACGCTAAGCTGTACACTTGCTCCGTTACTGCCGCTTATGCTTATCGTTTCGCTGTAATCGCCCACCGCAAGATTCGCTTTAGGCTGAACGCTAAACGTCGCCGTGGCGCCCGACGCAAGAGTCGTCGCCGAAAGTGCGCCAAGCGTATAGTTAGTCGCAATCGGTTGAGTAAGCGTTACTGTTCCCGTGCCTACGTTACCGACTGTTACAGTCTGCGCGACGGGCTGAGTGTAGCCTTCTTCAAGAGAGCCGAATAC
>JAIRUI010000128.1 GCA_031254455.1 Chitinispirillales bacterium
AGATTTTCTCGAAAGTGCCGCCGGCGACAAGAAAGTTAATGGCGGTACAAAACGCACAGGCGAAATCTACACAAAACGCGCCTACGGTTATTGCGTTTGACGACGATTAAGATTTTGGCGATTATTAAAACTTATTTTTTTCAACGTTATTATCGCGATATGATTTTCTATACAAAAATGATAAAAAATCATTTTTGTATAGAAATATAGTATTTTGCGGTCATGAAACGAATAATTTTTAAAAATTACATAAAACAACTGCCGTCAAATACAGTTATAGAATATCTAAGAGAAGAAATAACGCCAAAAATTCTTACAGACGAAGTATATGAAAAAATTTCGGAAAATTTTTGTACGCAAAACAAAATATCATGCATTGTCGATAAACTTTCAAATGTCGAAAAAAACGAATTGATTCAAATTTACTTATTTGGAAATTTAGGTAAAAAAGCATCGACGAATTTAATAAAAACCGAAATTCTTAAAACGTTTTTGGTGTTTGAGGGCGCAAAAGAAAGCAAATCTCTGCTATTCGGTTTTCCCGATTTATCCGAAATTATCGCAAAAATCTTTGAGAAAGAAATTATTCGACAAGAACAATCGTCCGGCTCTCCCCTATTGTTTTCCGGCGCTTTTTTCAACGATTCGGCGATTATTTTAGATATGATTCAAAACGGCGAAGCGAAAATATGTGCAAACGGCGCTTATTCTCAACGATTTACCGACTTGATGAAAGAACGCTGCGGAATAGGAAAACTATTGGACGATTACGACGATTTATGCCGAATAATAGAATTTTTTATTAATATATTCAAATCGTTCGGTGCGGAAATTTCTCGTGAAAACGGAAAAATCGACTTGCTTTCAAACGGAAACGAATTACTTGAAAGAATAACCCAAAGCGCAAAAGAAAATATTTCGCAAATTCTGTGCTTTTCTCAAACCATAGATTTCTTGTTTTTGAAAATGCTTGCGTCAAATAGTAATCCGGTAAAATTCAGCGGCGTTTTAGCCGACATTACAGCCGAAATCGATTTTTCTCTCAAAATTTTTCACTGGTGCGGACTCGTCGAATATTTCGACGATAATTCGTTTAAATTCCGCGAACAATCCGTTACGACACATCATCAAAACGGACACATACTGCCGGATTTCAACGTATATATTCCTATAGAAGCAAACCCGCAGCATTTATACAAACTTTTATATTCCGTAAAAATAACGGACGTCGATGTAGTTTATAAGGGGAAAATAGATAAAAAGCGGGTTGAAGAATCCCTTGCCGACGGAGTAAGCGACTGCGAAATTATAGAAATTTTACGATATTGGAACGCCCCGGTCTCGCTTCAAGAAACAATCTCGGAATGGATATCTTCTTTCAGGCGGGCGTTTTGCGATTTACCGTACATCGCCTTTAGAAACGATATAGCTCAAAATATCGCGGAATATTCTGACTTAAAAGAAAAAATTACTCCTGTCGAAGGCTATACTTTCTTCAAAGTGAAACCAGGCGAAGAAAAATCCGTCGTAGAAACGCTTGAAAAATTCGGTTTTGATTTGCGAAAAAGTAAAGAAAGAGAAACGCGGCTTATACCAAAAAACGAGAAAAAAGAAGATAATTTTGTAGAATTTAATTCAAATCCGCTGCTTTCCGTTTTTGAATTGCCGAAAAAACCGGCGAAATACTCGGGATTGATGACCGCGTTTCAACCGGAAAACAGAACCTTGCTTAATTATGCCGTAGTTATGGAGAAAAATATAAAAATCGAATACTTGGATTTAGGTACAATTTCCGTAAAAACGTACAAAATTCTGGAGGTCGCAAACGGATTTATTATCGTCGAGGACAGAGAGGACGCCGAGAAAAAAATCCCGTTTTCCGTCATAAAAAAAATCGGAATTGAAGAGTAATTTTATTTTTTTCTGCGTTTCTTGTTTTTTGCAATATTCTTTTCAACGTCAAAAATCATCTGTTGAAGCGATTTATTATCATTTTCTGCGGAAATTCGTATTTCCATGTTCAACTCTTCAGCCACCGGAATATCGGTAATTTCATATCCGGTATATTTTTCAATTTCTTTTAAAAGATTTATTTCTTCTTTGCAGCAAAAAGAAACCGCTTCGCCTTTTTTGTCGCCTCTTCCCGTTCGTCCGATTCTATGAACATAATTTTCTGCGGCGCCTGGTAAATCGTAATTAACTACATTCGTTACGTTTGCTATATCGATTCCACGCGCGGAAATGTCTGTCGCAATCATTACCGGAAATTTATTTTCACGAAAGTCGTTCAAAATTCTTTCTCTCTCCAACTGCGGCTTTTCGCTGTGAAACGTCTCGCAATTTATACTTGCATTTTTCAAAAATTTGCAAACTCTTTCGGCGCGAATTTTTGTTCTGACGAAAACGATAATTTTCGCGTCGGCGTTATTGACTATAAAATTTTGCAGTAAAAATCTCTTTTGTTCCTGTTCTACAAACATAACCCCGTGTTTTACATTTTTTGAAACGGGATCCTTAGGCGAAATTTGAATACGGACGGCGCTGCTTTTTACTTGCGAATACGCCGATTTTTTAATTTCGTCGTCAATAGTCGCAGAAAAAAACATCGTTTGGTGACGTTGTTTCAACATTTTTTTTATATAATCCAAGTCGTCGTAAAATCCGAGTTTTAACATTTTATCCGCCTCGTCCAAAACGAAATATTTAACGCTTGATATATCAATAATACCTTGTGAAATAAGGTCGAACATTCTTCCGGGCGTACTTATCAAAACATCTATTCCTTTTTGAATTTTCGCCGCCTGCTTATCTTGCTCGACGCCTCCGTATAGAGCGAAATTGATCACGTTGGTGTTTTTGGACAGTAAAGAAAATACTGCGCCCGTCTGTTTTGCCAATTCACGCGTCGGACACATTACGATACACTTAATACCGTCGGCTCTTTTATTTTTTTTTTGTCTGTTTATCAGTTCGATAATCGGAATAGCAAACGCTGCCGTTTTTCCGGTTCCCGTTTGAGCGACCGCCAAAACGTCTTCACCCGCCAAAACCGAAGGAATGCACTTATATTGAATATCCGTAGGTTTTTTGAAACCCGAATTTTCAAGGTTTTTTTTTATTTCGCCGCATATTTCATACTCACTGAATTTCATGCTTATAAAATAATATTCGCCGAAAAACAAAATGGAGCGCAAAATCTCTTTGCACCCCGTCATTGCGAGCATAGCGAAGCAATCCAGAATCGCATTAGCGTCTTACCCCGACTTCATCAAGTAATTATACATTGCCGCTGTTTGCAAAAGAATTAACGTCAACCGACAAATCGGTATCGGTATTTACGGATTTCGTATCGTCGTTACCGCTGTTTTCTTTATCGGTTTTGTCTCCATTCAAGACACTGTCGTATTTCTTTTCGGCGTTTTCGGCGGCGGAAGCGGACATCTTCGCAAAAAGATACATCTGTAAATCAAACTGCATAAGAAATTTTTCGTCTTCAGGCGGAACTTTCCCGCCCCTTCTTATTCGCGACGCAATCATAAGGGCTTTACTGTAATCGTCTTTTTCTTTCTGTTCTTTTGTTTTTTGCCGTTTTTCGGCGCGAATCGCCGATTGCGAAGCGTTTTTACTTTCCCGCGAAAACATTACATTATCTTTTGTACCGGCTTTTTTAACATCCGAAACACCGATGTTTAACTTACGGTTATCTTTACTTAACGCAAAGCCTCCGTAAGATTTTGATATTTCAACATTAATATTCATAATGTCCTCCTTTACTATATTTTTTATCGGTAAAACCTGCGAGCAACTTTATGAATATAAACAGAGACGGAAAGAAAAAACCTCTCCCGACAGCCATTATCCCTCACCGCCAACCCCTGCGGTACTCTCCAAAGGAAAGCGCCGCAGGGGAGCAAAACTTACAGTGTCATTAATTTACAGAATTTTTTGCGCTTTAAAGCGATAAATCGCTGGGCGCAAAATCTTATAAGAAACATCCCAACATGTACCGTCATTGCAAGCGAAGCGAAGCAATCCAGAGACTGCGTTACCGTCTTACTCCCAACTTCGCCGAATACTTATACGTCTTTCCACTGTTTCCTCTCGCTTCGACAATTATAAGATACGTACCATTCGCTACATTTCTACCGGCGTTATTGGTTAAATTCCACAAAATCTCCTTGCCGTTTCTGCTCGTTGTCTCAAACACAACGTTGCCGATATTATCATAGATTACTAAGTTTATCTGCGCCTGTTCCGGCATTCTCACCGAAATCTTTGCAGACTGAGAAACTATACTCTTTTCAAGCAAAATGCCGTGTTTGTTATAATTTTTTCTAACATTGCCAATTGAGATAGGATCTTTCGACTCCCATTTCAAATAAAGTATGGTATTTGCCGTAATCCGCATTCCATCTTCACCGAATATAAATTCGGTCGTACCCGCACTGTTTGTATACCACTTCCCATCATTGACGTATCCCGTTTTTGTAAATTCGTCCGTCAACGGCTTTTGAAGTTCTGGTATTGTACTGTTATGTTCTACACTAATATTTGTCGGAACTGTTCCGTAGCCGTCGTTAAGGTCAAACGAAACCGTATAAACTGGAATCCATTTCAAATAAAGTGTAATGTCTTCGTTTACCACCGTACCATCTTTACCAAAAATAAATTCGGTATAAACATAATTCAAACTGCTGTCGCTACGCGTGTACCATTTCCCGTCATTTATGTAATCCGTTTTCGTAAATCCTGTCGTTACAGGTTTCTTCTCTATAGGAATTGTATCATCCTCAAACGCTACGGCGATATCGGCAGGTTTTGTGCCGTTTCCGCCATTAAGGTCAAAATCTATGAAATTATGTGTCTTTATCCATTTTAGATAAAGTGTTATATTTCCCGTTATCGGGGTGCCGCTTCCGCCGAATACAAATTTTGTTATACAGCCGGAAGTAGTATACCACTCATCGTCGTTTACATAACCCGTTCTGGTAAAGTCGCTTGCAGATGGCTTATCGAATAAATTGCCTCCTGATGCAACGCCAACATCAGCAGGGATAATGCCTGTACCGCCGTTAAGGTTGAAATTTACCTTGTATGCCGTTGCTATGGCGAGATGCTGTCCTGCTATAGTCAAAACATAGTTGATGTTGTAAAGATTAAAATTTCCGAGGAAATCCCGTCCGTTCATTACCGCTATTTTAGAAACGGCGTATTGTTCTGTAGGAAAATCAAGCGTGTATTTTTTATCTCCACAAACAAATATATCGGGGACGACAGTAATTAATTCAAGTTTTTCTGGATAAGTATATATTCTACCCGTTATATTTGGACTTTTGCCAAAGGTTAGCGATACTCTATTTTCGCAGTAAACAGCATAACTGTTATTTTGAATTACCGAAATTGTTCCGCCTGTGATTTTTACTGTTCCTAAGTTACTGAAAACCGCCGCTTTACCGCTTCCGCTTGTCATAACCGTTCCGTTTGAAATATTTATTTTACTAGCAGGAGACGAGAGAGACGTATAATTGATTGCATCGCCGCTTGTCGCCTTTACGATCCCTCCACAAACATTTATCGTGCCATAGTTATGGTTGCTGTAGATTGCGTTGCCATCTGTGCCGATTGCCGTATTTTCCACCGTTCCGCCGTTTATATTGAGCGTAGCATCACTTAAACTGTTAACGTAAACCGTCCCGCCCGAAGAAGAAGTATTTGCTGAAGTAATTTTTGCATTACTCGAAATAGTCACTGTCCCCGAAGTACTTATTGCCGTCCCTGTTGTTGCACTTACCGTTCCACCGGAAATATTTAAAATACCGTTACCGCTACTTATTGCCGTCCCTGTTGTTGCGTTTACCGTCCCGTTGGAAACGGTTACCGCACCTGAATAATAAGCACTATGTATTGCCGTTCCGCTTGCAGCGTTCACATTTCCGCTTTGAATTTCTACCGTACCGGTAGAATTATTATAAATTGCCGTACTGTTGTAACCGACCGTCGCATTTACCGTCCCGCCGGAAATGATTATCGCACCGGTGGAATTATTATAAATCGCTGTGCCATTATAATCACCTGTTACACTCACCACCCCATTTGAAACTCTCAATGAGCCAGTAGAAGCGTTATATATAGTACCGTAGTAGTTTCCGGCTTTCACCGTTCCACCGGAAATAGTTATTTCACTGGAGGAATTGTTAGTAATCGCTCTGCCGGTTCCGGTATTTTCAATGGTCCCACTTGTCATCCAAAATGCGCCGGAACCGCCGGTGATATTAATTAGCGAGTAATTGCCGGAAGGCGTACCTTGAAGTGTCGCTTGCCACGACACCGTTACACCAGCGTCAATGTTAATAGTAAGAAAATCGGCGTTACTTGGTGCGGCAGTCAATGTCCCAGTTACCGTAACGGTGTTGCCGATTACCGATGCGATTAAATTAGGACCGGCTTTGACATTGATTGTTTCAGCCAACTGCGCAGCCGTTTCCGCCCATACGTTTCCAGACACATAAAACACGGTAATCATCGCTGCAGTCATTACTTTTAGCAATATACTGTTGCTTTGCATATAAGTGCCTTTCCTTGTCTTAAATTACCTCTTAACTCCAATTTTAGCCGAGTATTTGTATGTTTTCCCACTCGTCCCTCTCGCTTCAGCGATTATCAAATACGTACCGTTCGCCACATTTCTGCCGGCGTTATTCGTTAAATTCCACTCGACTTTACCGCCTCTTGTTTCTGTCTCAAATACGGTATTTCCGGTATTATCATAAACGACGACTTTCATCTGCGAAATTTTTTCGTTACTTGGCAAATCTACGGCGATAACAGCCTTATCGGAGACAATATTACTTAACAGTCTGATACCGTAGTATTTGTCGGATTTGTTAAATTCGCGGATTGGTGACGGCGTTTCATTTTCAACATTTATCATACATCTATCAATAAAACTACCATCTTTTGTAGTTGCTACAATTATTGCCGTCCCAGCCGATTTTGCAGTTATTGTGCCTTTAGCATCTATTGTGGCGACAGCAAGATTTTCACTTGCCCACGTTATGGTTGTATCGCCTGAATATCCTTTGATAAATGTTGCTTTAATTTTATGAGTTTTACCAACTGCAAGTGTAACATTTTTTTCACTCAACGTAAACGGTATCGCTCCCATATCAAAATCTTCCCAAACTTTGGCGACTTTGTATGCGTAAAGTGCCTCAGTAGGAACGAACAACTTAACAGACGAGATTGTTACATCACGAAATACGTTATAATCTATCTTCTGCGGCGATATTGCTCTATTGATAATTTGAGTTAACTTGACGCAATCACGAAATGCCTCATCATTAATAGAATTAACAGATTCAGGAATAACAACAGACATTAATCTGTTACAATATGCAAAAACTTGATAGCCGATTTCAGTAACCGATACCGGAATTATTACCGATGTTAACTTATCGCAACCTGCAAAAGCACTACTTCCGATTTCTGTAACCGAATTTGGAATAATTATAGAAGTTAATCCACTACAACCTGAGAAAGCAGAACTACCAATAGAAATAACCGATTCTGGAATTGTTACCGATGTTAACTTATCGCAACTTGCAAAAGCACTACTTCCGATTTCTGTAACCGAATTTGGAATAATTATAGAAGTTATTCTGCAACGAGAAAAAGCGTAATCAGGAATCCTTGTTACATTACTTCCAATATTAACTGCGGTAAAATTATAGCAATCAGAAAATACCGGATATGAGGAACTTCCCATATTAGTGCAGTTAGTTGCGTTAAAATTTACCGCAGTTAATTCACTACAACCACGAAAAGCACTTCTACCGATTTCTGTAACCGAATTTGGAATTGTTAATACTCCAGCTAATCCACTACACCTATAAAAAGCGGAATCGCCAATTTCAGCAACCAAATTGGGAATTGTATAATTTGTTCCTATTTTACTCGTCGGATATTTAATTAGTTTTGTTTTTGCTTTATTAAACAGTACTCCGTCAATTGAGGAGTAATTGTTATTATTTGCATCAACGTTTATTGCTGTTAAACTACTGTGGTTAGAAGTGAAATTGGGAATCTTTGTTACATTACTTCCTATATTCATTGTGGTCAAATTATTGCAATCGCCAAATACCGAATAATACGAAGAACTATTTGCAACAGTGCAGTTAGATGCATTAAAATTTACTGTAGTTAATCCGTTACAACCAACAAAAGCCGTATTGTCGATGGAAGTAACCGAATTGCCAATAGTTACCGAAGTCAACTCATCGCAATTTATGAAAGTATAAACGGGAATCTTTTTTACGTTGTTTCCTATGTTTATTGCAGTCAAATTACTGCAACTTTTAAAAGCATCATCACCAATTTCAATAACAGAATTAGGGATAGTTAATGTTCCCGTTAACTTGCTGCAACCTGAGAAAGCGGAATTACCTATTGTTGTAACCGAATTACCAACAACTACCGAAGTTAAATCGCCACAACTTTTAAAAGCATCATCACCAATTTCAATAACAGAATTAGGGATAGTTAATGTTCCCGTTAATCCACTACAATAAGAAAAAGCATAGTTAGGAATCCTTTTTACATTGTCTCCGATGTTTATTGTGATCAAATTATAGCAACCGAAAAAAGCACCACTCCCAATTTCAGTAACAGAATTAGAGATAGTTAATGTTCCCGTTAATCCCCTACAATAAGAAAAAGCATAGTTGCCTATAGAAGTTACCGAATTAGGAATAACTACTATTTTTAAACTGCTACAATTTTTAAAAGCATCATCACCGATTTCAGTAACAGAATTGGGAATGATTATTTCTTCAATCATATCACAATTTAAAAATGCTTCAGAATTAATTGTTTTGCACGGTGTTATAACTGTTACCTTTTTCAGATTTTTAGG
>JAIRUI010000129.1 GCA_031254455.1 Chitinispirillales bacterium
TACCTAAAAAACAAACGAAAAAGAACCCTTTAACGTCTGCGGAAAAAGAACATAAAACGAACACGCTATCGGTTTTATCAAAAGATTTAAGATTATATCTGAAAAATACAGAAACAGAATAAAAAGATTTAAACTAAGGTTTAATTTAATAGCGGGGATATGCAATTATGAAAATAACTATTGATTTCGCAAGAGGTCTATAGTTATGATAAATATGAGGGAAAGTTTGAAAGAGTAAAAAATAAGAACAAAAAAACAGATATCGTAAATTTCACTTTACCCATTTTGAGAATAATTCCCAGAAATCCCATCTGTCGTTGGGTTTAAGAACGCTTGTAGCGATAATCGGGGTTTCATCGGAAATTTGGTAAATTTGTTTTATTGATTTTAAGTTTTTTGTTCTCTCGTTTTTTGTCAATTTATCGCTTTTTGTTAGGACGACAAATATAGGAATTTGTAAATCAGATAAAAAAAACGCCGCTTCTTTATCGGCGTCCGTCCCGCTTTCTCGTCTATAATCTAAAAGCCAAATTACGCCCGATAAATTTTCACGTTTTTTGCAGTAATTTTTTATGATTTCGGACAAACACGCTTGTTTAGTTTTGGAGACTTTTGCATAACCGTACCCCGGTAAATCCACAAAACACAGACTTTCGTTTAGTGAAAAAAAATTCATAAGCCGCGTTTTTCCGGGAGTTTGTGAAACCTTTGCAAGCGTTTTTTCGCCGAGAATCAAATTAATAAAAGACGATTTTCCAACATTTGAGCGCCCAAAAAGCGCAAATTCCGAAGCGTCGTTTTGCGGACATTGCGATAAAAATTCAGCGGATTTCACAAATTTAACGTCAGCGTTTTCAAAATAATCCGATAACTTTTTTTCACTCATTTCTGCCTTGTAATTATAGCGGTAATTGAATTTATATCGCTTTCAAGTTTTTTGTTTGTTTTCAGATTTTCAGTGATGTTTTTACATGTAATACATACGGTTGAATGGTCGCGTCCCAAAATATTTCCTATAGCCTGTTCAGAATTTTCGGTGATTGTCCGCACTAAATACATCGCTATTGAGCGCGGATAAGAAATTTCTTTTTTTCGTGACGAAGAACGAATTTCCTGCGCCGTGATTCCGAAATATTCGCAAACTCGGTCGATAATAATATCGGCCGTAATTCTTCGTGAATCTTTTATATAATTACTCAAAATCACTTTTACCGAGTTTATATCCAAATCCGCATTACAAAATACCGAAGCGGCGATAAGGCGATTGTATAATCCTTCCAATTCACGGACGCTTGTTGTAGAAATTTCTGCGAGATAAGACAAAACATCGTCGGATAGCGCTATTTCACCGTGTAATTTTTTACTTATAATTTTAACCTTTTCGCTTTTGGTCGGAACAAGAATTTCGGCCGTAACACAGTTGTTCAAGCGCATTTTCAGCGACTCATAAATACCTGAGATACCGCTTGGCGGACAATCCGATGTTATTACGATCTGGCGGCTGTTATCGTATAAATAGTTCAGAATATCAAAAAACGCCTTTTGCGACCCGTCTCCTCTAAACAGATGTACATCGTCTATCAGAAGTAAATCTACGTCGTTGAAAGATTGGTAAAATTCTGTTAAACCACCTTTTTCTTTTGTAGCGTTTACGTATTGTGAAACGAAATCTAACGCACTAAAATAAAATATTTTTTTTGCGGTTTTTTCTTGAGAAGCGTAATGACCTATCGCCTGCAGTAAGTGAGTTTTTCCCAAACCGCTTTTCCCATATATCGCTAAAATTCTGTAAGACGATTCTTTACCGGGCATTTCGGCGACAGTCAAAGACAAATCGAACGCTTTTTTGTTCGTATTGCACACAACGAACGAATCAAATACATAATTTTTGTAAAAAGCGCCTTTTATAATCGACTCTTCCGGTATAGGTGCAATATATGTTTGATAAATATTTTCTTTTGTCGCTTTTTCTAACTGCTCCCGTTCGATTTTCGCTTCTTCTTCAATAACGACTTCAAAGGAAATCTTTGTTATTTCGGGATATTTTTTTCGCAGGATTTCAATTATCGTCGGCGCGTCTTTTTCTATAAATTCGCCGTGAAATTCGCTTGGAACAGACAAAACCGCTTCATTCCCGCTGATTCTTAAAAGATTTGTACGTCCGATCGTCGCAGAAAACCAATCTTTATTTTCCACGTCTTTTATAGCGGATGAAAGTGTCTCAGTCCATATACGAGATAAAAAACTTTCTTCGTTTTCAAAAAAATTCAATATTGTAGCCGTCGAAGCCATTCGGACTGCCCTTTCCGATGTCGTAAATTTGCCGTAGAACAATAAAATAAAAATACGTTTACAAAATAATTAAATTGACGGGATAAAAGAGAAAAAATTTTGTTATTATTTAAAATTCAGCAATTACTTTTTATCATTGTGTATATATTTATGATTTTGGATAACAGAAAAACATTTTCACTTTTTTTAGTTTGATTAAATCGGGCTTTTGGTCAAACAATGTATATAATTCCCTTGCTAAAACTTAACGAAATATACTATTTTTAAACAAAAAAGGGAGGAATGATTTTGAAAAAAGAAAAAAAGCGTAATGCCGTAATAATCGCAATAATTATAATTATATTATTATTGCTTGTTTTGGTGAAATTATACTTTGAATTTAGGACGGAAAGAGCGAATTTTGAAACGATTAAAAAAGAAAACGTTGAGCGTATTGAAAAATTGAATATGCGTTCGCTGATCGATTCTTTGTGTAATTTGTATTCGGACGCCTGCAGTGAGTTTGAAAAATTCGCCAACATCGGTTCTCTTATGATTTATGCGGATTCTTTGCACAACAGACAAGAATTTATTTCTTTGATTGATTCTTTATGTCAAATTGATAGTGTAAATTGTGAAAAATATAAACGATTTTCAAACTTTAATGAATTAAAAAGTTTTATGATGCAAAATGATCCCTCTAAAGAAAATGTCATTGACGATCCTGTTGAAAGAGAGAATCTGGAAAAACGACGTAAAAAAGAATCTATCGACAGCATAAGCGGAATCGCATTAAAAAAAAAATTCTTGACACGCTTGAAAACAATGGTTTTACAGACCGGCGCGAAAAAGAATTTGCAGACAATGCGAGCGGCGAAAAACTATATGTCGATTCTCTTAACATAACAAAAGAAAGAATTTGTAAAGATACGATAGCGCCCTGGGTTTATCCCGAACCGACGGGCGGAGTCTATTTTGAGCCGATAAAAATTTCGTTTGTTGTTTCAAAACAATGCAGTATTTTTTATAAACGTTCAAAAGACGCCGAATATAAACTCTACGCCGACGAAATGATTTATTTTTCTCAAAACGGCGATTTGTATTATTATGCGATAGACAGTTGCGGAAATTTATTTGAAGAACAAAAAAAAGTTTATGACTTTAGACAAAAACAAACGGAAAACGTTTGTTCGGAGGCAATGGTTCTAATAGAATCTTCGCGCGGGAATTTTTGCATAGATCAATATGCTTGGGAAAATAAAAAAGGAGTGCGGCCGCGTAACAATATTTCTTGGCAAGACGCCCGCGATTCGTGTCTGTCGCTTGGAAAGCGGCTTTGCTCTTCGGAAGAATGGACCGTCGCATGTAAAGGTCCATATAACTGGAAATATCCGTACGGCGAAAAATATATACGTCAAGCATGCGTAACTCAAGACTCGACTTACCAAAAAAACGGTTCGGCGGGTGAATGCCGCGGCTGGTATGCGATTTATGATATGGTCGGGAATTTATCGGAATGGACAAACACCCGTTCTAAAGAGAACAATCGGTTTTTTATCGTTAAAGGCGGTTTTTACAACAGCGGGAATGTCGCTGACTGCGACATGTCTCGATATAGTTACTATCCGCAAAACCGGCACAATCAAGTCGGTTTCCGTTGTTGCAAAGATGTGGAAGATGTGACGCTGCAACAGTAAAACAGAACAGATTGTTAAGCAGCCGAGAAAAATTTATATAATTCCGTAAAACATAAAACAAGGAACATGTTTTGAGAATATTGTCGCTGATTTATTTAATCTTTATAGAAATAAGAAATTTATATTACGAACTTCTACCGCCGAAAAATCTTGATTTTCCCGTAATAAGCGTTGGCGGAATACGAGCGGGCGGAAGCGGAAAAACGCCGCTTGCGGACTGGGTTATAGGCAGAATTGAAGAGATCGGGAAAACCCCTGTCCTTTTTTCAAGAGGTTACGGACGAAAATCGTCGCAAACGGAAATCATTGCGCCGGACGACGAATGTTCTTGGGAGCAAGTCGGAGACGAGCCGTTGCTTCTGAAAAGGCATCATCCGAATCTTTGGCTTGTAATTGACGGCAAGCGAAAACGCGGTGAAAAAAAATTGCGAAGTTTTAATCTGAAAAACATTGTCGGCGTTATGGACGACGGGTTTCAGCACAGGAAATTTCCGCGAAATTTAGACATTGTTATAATCTCTGACGACGATTTGAAAGACAAAATGTTACCGTCGGGACGTTTGCGTGAACCCCAGAAGTCGCTAAATCGCGCAGATGTTATAGTTGCGCCGGAAAAACTTGACGGCAAAAAAAACGTAAAAGCCGAGTTTTGCGTTTATAAATTTGTAAATGCCGTTTCAGGAGAAAAAGAAGTAATTTTTGACTCCGAAATATTGTGCTTTTGCGGAATCGCCCGCCCTGAAAGGTTTTTGAACAGTGTGAATAATTTAACGAAAAAATCGAATGATTTTATATTTTTTGCCGATCATCATAAATATTCAGAAGACGATTATAAAATGTTAAATGCCGCTTCCCAAGCGGTATTTATAACGACAGAAAAAGATTTTGTTAGGTTAGACACAAAAAAAATGGAAAAAGCGGATAAATTGTGGTATCTTTCTTATGGAGTAGAGGTTAATGGCTATGATTGTGAATTTTTAAAAAATAAAATATTTGAAGTTTGTGGAGAGGAAAATGAGTAAAGCGTTTATCAAAGTTGTAGTTGTAATGGTTTTTGCGGTAATTTTTGCTTTCGGTCAAAGTGAAAAAAAACGTTATGCGGCAATAAAACAGGCTGGCGGAGTTGTTGTTCGAGCCGACGTTGAGCCTGGAGCAAACATGGTAATGATGGCTCGCGAAGGACAAAAATTTGAAGTTTTGGGTGAGCCGGGTAAATTGTGGCTTAAGATAAAGACCGAAAACGGAGATGGGTACATTCCGATTTCAAGCTGCGATATAAAGGACGGTTTGAAATCAAATTATGCAGGAAGCATAATTCTTCTTATAGTTTTGCTTGGTGCGATTGGCGGCGGTGCGTATTATTATGTATTTTACTTCAAAAAAGGTATTATCCGCAAAGAAGACAGCAATATTTTGTAGATGAAATTTCTTTGCATTGATTACGGTAAACGCAGGGTTGGGATTGCTCTCAGCGATCCGTCCGCTGTGCTTGCAAGAGCGAAAACGACGATTGACAGAAAAACAACCGATAATTATTTATCAGAAATAGTTTTATTAATAAAGGAAGAAAACCCCGATGAATTGGTCGTTGGATTGCCGCTTGACGTTGATGATAACGAAACCGAATTTTGTAAAGAAATCAGGGATTTTTGCAGTAAATTAAAAAGCTCTCTTTTGAAAGAAATCCCGATAAATTTTCAAGACGAAAGTTTTAGTTCCCACAAATCAAATCTTATTTTACGTAAAACGAGTTCAAGAAAAAAACGCGCGCGAAAAGAAAAAGTAGATAGTGTCGCCGCGTGTATTATTTTGCAGGAATTTCTTGACAATCGTTCCAATTCGCATAGCCGGTTTATTTTGGAGGACTAATGTTGTATATCGTTCCTACTCCTATCGGAAATCTTGAAGATATTACCGTGAGAGCAAAAAAAATTTTGTGTGAAGTTGATTTAATTATCGCCGAAGATACGCGAAACAGCGGAATTTTATTAAAACGTATCGGCAGTGAAGTAAAAATGAAATCTTATCACGACCACAATGAAACCAAAGTCAGTGAAAGTTTTATAGAAATTATGAAAAGCGGTAAATCGGTAGCGCTGATTACGGACGCCGGCACCCCCGGTATTGCAGATCCGGCGTTTTATATAGTCCGTGAAGCGATAAAAAACGATATAAAAACCGTTTCGCTTCCGGGGCCTACGGCTTTTACGACAGCGCTTGTTGCAAGCGGGCTTCCAAGCGAAAGATTTATTTTTGAGAACTTTTTACCGCCCAAATCGGCAAAAAGAATTAAAATTTTTCAAAATTTTATAGGTGAAAAAAGAACGGTAATTTTTTATGAATCTCCACATCGAATACTTAAGGTTTTGGATGAAATGGCAGATGTTTTCGGTGAAATCCCCGTTGTTGTCGCAAGAGAACTTACAAAAATTTTTGAAGAATTTATTCGCGGAACGCCTAAGGAAGTATTGCAATCATTCAAAAATCGCTCTCCAAAAGGAGAGTTTGTCGTACTATTCAATGCCGGAGGGATTGCTGCGGACGAATTAGGATTTAACAAAACGGACAAAAAATGATATTATGGCTTATCGTTGCGATTTTGGCGTTGTTGTTTTCGGCTTTTTTTTCAGCATCGGAAACCGCGGTTTTTTCGATTCCTAGAGAGAAGATAAACCTGCTTAAAAACGAAGGGAAAAGCGGCTTAAAAATTTATCAGGTTCTTGTTCAAAGCGATTTGTTTTTAGTACTTATACTGCTTGGCAATAATTTTGTAAATATTGTTGCCATTTCAAGTTTGGGAAAGGTTTTTGGAATTTTTTTTAATAACAGTTTGACGATAATCTTTGTTCTGACGACTGTATTGCTTTTGGTTTTCGGCGAAATAATGCCGAAAACAATTGCCGTAAAAAATTCCATGCTTATTTCAAGAACAGTTGCCGGAATATATGTTTTGGCGTTAGAAAAATTAGGCGGCTTCCTAAAAAAAATAAACTCGTTAAACCTCAAACTTTTGCGAATGAATTATCGTTATCTTTTGCAAACCCCCGACCCTTTTGTAACGAATGAGGAATATGCGGTTGCTATCAAAGAAGCGGTAAGCAATAAAAAATTTTCCGAAAGTACGGGCAAAATGATAACCGGTTTTATAGATTTGACGGGGCACGGCATTTCAAATATCGCGCGAAATAGAAATTCTTTAAAAGTTCTAAAAAGTACGGATGAAAAAGCATTGCTTTCAGAAGACGAAATCGGAATTCTTTATATTAACAATGAAGTAAAGAAGGTTTTTTATCGTTCTTTTGACGGCGCGGCTATAGAAATTGAGCCGGCATGGTTTCCATGTACGAAAACGGTAGGCGATTTGCATGACTATTTTTTGAAAAACGATACCGTCTGCGTTCTTTTGGTTGACGAATACGGTGGATTTGACGGCGCCGCCAGCAGATATGACATATATAAATATTGGAAAGTTTACTGCAGTGCAAGTAAAAATGTTTTTGGAGAAATTATTGTGCGCGGAGAAGAATCGGCTATAAAGTATCGAGATTGGATTGCGCAAGACATGCTTGAAAAACATTCGGAAATAAAAACTGTTAACGGGGTTTTGTGCGCTGAATTCGGGGGAATTCCGCAAACCGGTCAAACGTTTAGCGAAAACGGCTTTGTTTATCACATAATAAATGCCGATAAAACTAAAATTAACAAAATAAAAATCCAAAAAACGTATTTTTGTAAATAGATTTGACAAATTGCGGTGACAATAAGTATTTTGACGAGAACTATGGTTATTGATGTTGGAAAAATACCGGAAGGCGAGCGGATTTGGGATTTTGTTTTATCTCTTGACAGTCGCCTTGTGAAAAATTTTATGTTGAACGAAAATATTCCCGTAACGCTCAAAACGGAAAGACGCCGTTCAAAAATTTCTTGTTTTGCAAAGTACAAAACAGAAGTTACTTGTGAATGTTCAAGGTGTTTGGAAGAGTTTAAATACGAAATAGAAAACGAAGTTCGTTTTTTTGTAATTCACGAAAGCGAAACTTGTAATTATGACGATGAGTTTGATTTTTATTATTACAAAAGCGGTAACGAAAAAATTTATTTTGCACATACGATTTATGACGATATTGTTACAAAGATTCCAATGAAGCCGTTGTGTAAAGATAACTGCGAAGGGATTACGCGATTTGTTCGAAAAAATGAAAACGAAAAAAACGAGCAATGGAATGTTCTTAAAAAATTGATAAAATAAAATTTTACAAAATAGGAGTTAAAAAATGGCAGTTCCAAAGAGAAGAGTTTCAAGTTCACGTAGAGACATGCGTCGTTCCCACCATGCACTTAACGCTGTTGCTCCGGGTGTTTGTTCTCATTGTAAGCAGCCGAAGTTATCTCACCGTATTTGTCCGAGTTGCGGATATTACAACGGAAAAGAAGCGCTTTCTATAAAAGAAGACTAAAATATGTCAAAAGTTCGTATTGCCGTTGATATGTACGGCGGCGATAACGGAATTTCCGCCGTCGTTTGCGCCGTTTTGTCCGCAAGCGAAAAACTTGGCAATGAAGTAGGTTTTGTATTGTGCGGAGAACAGGACCGAATAATTGCGGAATTTTTGAAAATTCGTCCTGATTTTTCATTCGAGTCCGGCCGTTTTTCAATATGTAATTCACAGCCCGTTTCCGATATAAAAACAAACATTAGCAGAATTTGGCGGACACAGCCCGATTCTTCGATAGTTAAGTGTGTTTTATTGCAAAAAAACAAAGAGGCGTCAATATCCCTTTCCGCGGGAGACACCGGCGTACTTTATTCCGCAGCGTTGTTTTTGCTTGGGCGGGATCCGGGAATTGACAGGGCGGCTTTGGCGGTTGCAATCCCGACTGTTCGCGATAAATCGACGGTTTTGCTTGATGTAGGCGCAAACGCGGAATGTTCGGCGAAACATTTGTTTCAATTTGCTGTTTTGGGAGAAAAGTATTACAAGAAAATAGCCGAAGAAAACAAAAAACCGAAAATTGGACTTTTGAACATAGGCAACGAAACGTACAAAGGGACAATTACGGTAAAATATTCGGCGAAAATGATAAAAAAAAAATACGGGAAACAATTTATCGGTTTCGTTGAAGGCGGCGAAATATTTGAAGGTAAAGCCGACGTTATCGTTTGCGACGGATTTTGCGGAAACGCAATACTCAAAACGAGCGAGAGCTTGTATTACTTTATTCATAAGAAAATCGGCAATTTACTTCAGCCTGAAGCGATAGAAGAAATGCAGCTGTTCAACAAATCTACTTATGGCTGCGCGCCTATCTTAGGACTTAGAGGGAACGTTTTTAAGGCGCACGGAAATTCTTCCGCAGACGCGCTGTCTTGCGCAATTATAAAAGCAGTGGAATCGTCGGTAAACTATGAAACCGATAATTTATGATTACAATCTTGATGAAATAATGCAAAAAGTCGTTAATTTCGGCGAGAAAAAATATCGTGCGAAACAGATTTTTGACGCACTTTTTCCTTGCGGCTTAAGTTCAATTTATGATGTTAAAAACATTCCGAGAAATTTGCAGGAAAAATTTGAAAAAGAGTTTGAATACGTACCTGCCGAAACCATAGAAACAAAAGTTTCGTCAGTTGATAATTCAGTGAAATTCGTTCTTAAATTACTCGACGACTCAGTAATAGAATGCGTAATTCTGTCGGCGAAAGACAGAAAAACACTTTGTCTGTCAAGTCAAGCAGGGTGCGCTTTGGGCTGTGTTTTTTGCGAAACGGGGAAAATGGGTTTCAAACGAAATTTGTCGTCCGGCGAGATATTGTATCAAGCGATTGTTGCGAACAATTATTTGCGGAAATTCGGTAAAAAAATCACAAATATTGTGTTCATGGGGATGGGTGAGGCGCTTAGTAATTTTGAGAATTTTGAGAAAGCGTACAACGTGATTGTCGATAAAAAAACGTTTGGAATCGGTACGAGAAAAATAACGGTCTCGACGGCGGGAGTAATCCCTAACATAAAAAAACTTATTGAAAAAAAGATCTCGATAGATTTGGCGATTTCACTCAATGCGTCGAACGATTCGGAGCGAAACGAAATCATGCCGATAAACAAAAAATATCCTGTAACGTCTCTTATTGAGATTGCAAAAGAATACGCAAAAGACGGTAGTAGAGTCGTTATGTTTGAATATATTATGATTTCAAAGAAAAATGACGGCGATGAAAACGCGAAACAACTTGCGGCATTGCTGAAAAATGTTCCATGCAAAGTAAATGTAATTCCGCTTAACGATTGTACTAATGATTTTGTTTGTTCTTCTGACGAGCGTATCGAGGAGTTTACAAAAATTCTTCATGAAGCCGGAATAAGAGTAACGGTTCGCCGAAGCGGCGGACGAGATATCGACGGAGCGTGCGGACAATTGGCGGGAAAACACTAAACCTTTTATTTTGGATGTTGGTTTTCCACAATTTTTTACCCTTAATGAAATATCATTTCTCCCTTTGGTTTTTTTGGAAAATCACCTCGTATTTTTTTGAAACGGAGAATTTTAACTACAAGTTTTTAAAACGATGTCAATAAATTATTTGACCGCAATATGTAGTGGTTCTAATAATTAGAACTCTTGCCGGAATTTTAAAGGAAAAACAAATTCTTTAAAATTTTATTAACAAGTTTTGAACATTTTTGTTGATAATTTCCGTGTTTTAAATTTACAAAACAAGATACAGCATATTGTGTTTATGTTTTTATGCTATCCTATATTTTGTATTTTAATGTATAACTTTAAGGAATAAATCCTATCTCCGCTTAGGAAGCAAGATTTGAAAAAAAATGATAAAATTAGACAAGAAATTTTGGTTTTTTATCTAATTTTATAGTATATTTGCTAATGTGGTTGTAACTAAATATTGTGTTTATAGGGAGGAAAAATGATTCGAACAGTTCGCAGAAGAGACGGGACTTTTGTCGCGTACGACAGACAGAAGATAGCGAACGCAATTTGGGGGGCGCTTCAAGCGACCGGCGGCGCAGACTTGCAATTGGCGCAGATTCTTGCAGAAAAAGCAGAAAAGGAAATCGGCGAAAAATTCAGCGAGAATTTAATTCCCGCAGTTGAGGACATTCAGGATATTGTAGAAGATGTTTTAATGAATAACGGCTACAATCACGTCGCCAGAGCTTATATTTCATACAGAAACCAACACATGAAGCGGCGTAACGCGAAAAAACTAACCCTTGATATAAAAGAAACGTTTGACGGTTATCTAAAGAATACGAATTGGCGCGTAAAAGAAAATTCAAACGTCAATTATTCTATCGGCGGATTGATTCTTCATATTTCAGGAGAAATGACGACAAACTATTGGCTTGACGAAATTTACACGGATAAAATTGCAAAATATCACAGAGAAGGCAGGTTTCATATTCACGATTTGCAAATGTTTTCCGGTTATTGCGCGGGATGGTCTCTTCGTGATTTGATTCGTGAAGGCTTAGGCGGAGTCGAAGGAAAAATTGCGTCTGCGCCGGCGAAACACCTCTATACTATCGTTCAGCAAATGGTTAATTTTTTGGGATGCCTGCAAAACGAATGGGCGGGGGCGCAGGCGTTTTCCAGCGTCGATACGTTTTTGGCTCCATTCGTTTGGGTCGATAATTTGTCATACGAGCAAGTGAAGCAGGCGATACAATCGTTTGTATTTGACGTTAATATTCCGTCACGCTGGGGCTCGCAAGCGCCTTTCACAAACGTTACGTTCGATTGGGTCTGTCCAAACGACCTGAAAGACAGGGCGGCTGAAGTGGGAGGAAAAGCGCTTGAAAAGAAATACGGAGATTTCCAAAAAGAGATGGATATGATAAATCGTGCGTTTTTGGAAGTATTTCTTGAAGGCGATGCCAATAAACGCGGGTTTATGTATCCTATTCCTACTTATAACATAACAAAAGAGTTTAACTGGAACAGCGATAACGCAAAACTTCTTTGGGAAATGACGGGAAAATATGGAACGCCGTACTTTCAGAATTTCATTAATTCGTCGCTTAAACCGGAAGACGTCCGTTCTATGTGCTGTAGATTACAACTGAGTTTGAAAGAACTTAACAAACGCGGCGGCGGACAGTTTGGAAGCGCTGAAATGACCGGTTCCGTAGGCGTAGTAACAATTAATCTGCCAAAAATAGGTTATTTGACCCAAGGAAATAAAAAAGCGTTTTTCAATTCGTTAGACGAGTGTATGGACGTTGCTAAGGAATCTTTGGAAATTAAGCGCGGTACGGTTTTGCAACTTATCAACGAAGGTTTTTTCCCATATACAAAAAGATATTTGAGAGACCTGAAAGGCAGAGAAATAACGAACAAAGAAACCGGTAAGAAAATAAAGTTAAACGAACTGAGCAATCACTTTTCTACCATCGGAATTGTTGGAATGAACGAGGCGTGCACAAACTTTATGGGTAAAAATATTCTTAATGAAGAAGCGCGCGAGTTTGCAAAAGAAGTTCTTAATCATATGAGAGATCGTTTGGTAATTTATCAGGAAGAGACAGGGAATTTTTATAATTTGGAAGCGACTCCGTGTGAAGGAACTTCTCATCGTCTTGCGGGAATCGACAGAGAATTATATCTTGAAATGGAGATCCCGGGCGGCGAAAATCCCTATTACACAAATTCTACGCAATTGCCTGTTGAGGCGACCGATGATATTTTTGAGGCTCTGAATATGCAGGATGAATTGCAAACGCTCTATACCGGAGGAACAGTGATTCACGGATTTATCGGAGAAGCGATTGAAGATACTTCGGCGGTAAGCGGTTTGGTGAAAAAAATTGCAAGCCGTTACAAACTTCCGTATTTTACAATTTCACCTACTTACTCGGTTTGCAGCACTCACGGGTATTTAACGGGCGAACAGACGAAATGTCATTGCGGAAAAGATACGGAGGTCTATTCGCGAATCGTAGGTTATTATCGTCCCGTTAAAAATTGGAATAAAGGCAAAAGAGCGGAATACGACAACCGCAAGTTGTACAAATCGAAAACGGCGAATTTTTCATTGCCGGAGTGTAAAGAAGCGGTTCAAATGGAGACGGTTTTGGCGTGAGTTCGGTTTTCAACGGAATTTGCGGCTTAAACAAATTTTCAGGCAACGATTTTCCGGGGGCGGTTTCGGCTGTCCTTTTTTATTCGGATTGCAATTTACGATGTCCGTATTGCCAAAATCCCGATATAGTTTTGGGGAATATAAAGCCGATTGATTATGACGAATTAGACGATTTTTTGAGAAAACGCCGTCATGATATTGACGGAATTGTGATAACCGGCGGCGAGCCGACTATAAACAAGAATCTTCCGCCGCTTATAGATTACATAAGAACGTTCGGTTACAAGATTAAACTTGACACTAACGGCTTGAATCCGGCGATTCTAAAAAACTGCGCCCCGGATTATTTGGCTTTGGACATAAAAACGACAGCAAAAAAATATGAGTATATTTTGGGTTCGGATTTGAGTGAAAGCCAAATTAAAGAAAACTTGCAAAGAACCGTTTCGTTCATCAAAAAACACAACGGTGAACTGCGAATTACCGTCGCGCCCAAAGTCATAGAAATAAACGATTTTGAAGAAATTGCCGAATATTGTTCGGGAATGAATGTTTTTTTGCAAAAATTTCGGACAAAATTTGAGATATTGAATAAGAATTTTTTTGAAGGTAAAACTTGCGACGACAGTTTTTTACACGAATTAAAAAATTATTTGGAAAAATCGGCAAAAAGCGTTAAAATAAGAAATTACGGCGAAAATTCAAAAGTCAGCGATAAAAAGCACGGTTAAAATGTAAACAGGCTTTTTGGCTTGCGGTCTGTTATACTATTGAAACACGCGGAAGATGTACTTTAACGATAAAATGATACCTTAAAGCTGAAAAAACTTTTATAATATTATTTTTGCTTCAAGATAAGTTAAGCATTTATTATTTTTATGCTGAAAATCTAAAAAAACGGAGTAAATTATGCCGAAAATTATCGAAGGAATGTTAGGCGGAAGCGGAAAAAAATTTGCAATAGCGGTAAGCAGATTCAACGAATTAATTACGAAGAAACTGCTTGACGGAACGCTTGACGGGCTTGTCCGGCATGGAGTAAATTCCGACGATATAACGGTTGTCTGGACGCCGGGAGCGTTTGAAATTCCGTTTGTTGCAAAAAAATTGGCGCTTTCTAAAAAATATGACGCCGTTATCGCCGTCGCCGCGGTTATCCGCGGAAGTACGCCGCATTTTGATTTTGTATCTGCGGAAATTTCCAAAGGAATCGCCGCAGTTTCGCTTGAATCGCAGATTCCTGTAATTTTTGGAGTTCTTACTACGGACTCTATAGAGCAGGCGATTGAAAGAGCGGGAACGAAAGCGGGCAACAAAGGTTTTGACGCCGCAATGACCGCGATTGAAATGGCTGATTTGTCGACGAAATTGTAAAAAAGGAATTTTATGCGCCCCTCTATGAGCAAAACCGAAAGAAGACAATCGAGAATTTTGGCTTTGCAAGTGTTTTTTTGTTATGAACAGCAGGGCTTTGAAAGCTCTATAGAAGATGTTTTTGAACGAGTCGTTTCGCTTTCGGACGTGGAAAAAACTACAGAAGAATACATACAAGAACAAGAAAACGGAGAAATTAAAAAAATTCTTCAAACTGCGGCGGACAGTCCGTCAACGCTTAATGAAAACGTTAAAAATTATGCTCTTGAGATTGTAAAATTTGCGGCTCAAAATCTAAGAGCGACAGACGTAATACTTTCAAAATACGCACATAGCTGGTCGTTTGAACGTATGAGTGCGATGGATAGAAACTTGCTTAGAATCGCCGTTGCCGAATTAGACGAAAAATTTGCCGTTCCGCCGCCGGTTGTAATAAACGAGGCGATAGAAATAGCAAAAATTTTTGGAACGGACGATTCCGCAAAATTTGTAAATGCGATTTTAGACAAAATTAAATATGAAATTTTAACCAAAAATAAATAGGAGTTTTTATGGTAAAGCAGGCAAAACTTATTGAAAATCTTGTTGGAGCGCTGGTTTTTCTTATAGCGTTGGCGACGTTTTTTTTCACGATTGCGCCGACGGTTTCGTTTTGGGACTGTGGAGAATACATAGCGGCGAGTTATACTTTGGGTATTCCGCATCCGCCCGGCAATCCGCTTTACATTTTGGTCGCACGTATTTTCACGATAATATTTTTCTGGACGCAGCAGGTCGCGTTTAGAATAAATTTACTTTCGGTCGTAACGGCGGCGGTTACGGCGTTTTTTCTCTATAAAATTATTGTATTTTCTATGAAAGACTGGTTCGGCGAACTTGACGAGCGATGGAAAATCGCGACTGTCAGTATTTCCGGATTTGTCGGCGCGCTTTTTGGGGTTTTCAATTACACTTTTTGGTTTTCGGCTGTGGAAAGTTCGGTTTATATTCCAGCGATTTTGACGATAGTTCTTAACGTTTATATAGTTCTTATTTGGTCAAAATCCAAAGAAGAAAACCGTGACAGATATTTGATTCTATTCGCGTATTTGGCGTTTTTGGGTATCGGACTTCACATGATGGCGATGTTTGCGCTGATGCCGATATTTTTGTATATTTTGCTTGTCGATAAAACAAAACTTACCGATTGGCGTTTGTGGGGCGTCGCGTTACTGCTCGGTTCAATAGTTTATAGTATGGCGGCGTTTTTCTTTGTAGTTCCGGTACTTTTGGTTATGTCGGCGATTTACGGTTTCGTTCCGCAAAAAGAGGCGAAAATCATTTCTCCGTTCGTGGGCGCGATAACGCTTTTTGTGATGTTTAAACTTCTTGTCACCCCCGAAAATTCCGACGATATCGGGATGATAACGCTTGTTTCGATTACGCTTATAATATTTTCGGTCGTAAACGCCGCGTCTAACGACAGGGATTGCGAAAAAAAATGGAAATTTGCGTTTTTAATCGTGCTGTTTTCTCTTCTTGGATTTTCCGTTCACGCATATATCCCTATTCGCTCGTCTCTTGAACCGATTATCGATGAAAATCATCCTGTCGTTGAGATGAAAAACGGTAAATTGGAATGGGACGCTTTCAGAGGATTTTTGGAAAGAAAACAATACGGCAGCGAGTCTATGATAACCAGAATGTTTCATCGAAGAGGCGCGCTTGGAACGCAGTTCGGCGTTGATTCTCATATGGGTTACGGCGGATTTCACATAACGCAGTTTTTCCATTTTGGCGAAAGTATCGTAAGCGATAGAACCGCCGACGACAGAAATTCGATTTTGGGTGAAAATAATTTTTTTAAAAGGTCGTGGATTTTGCTTATATATTTAATCCCGACATTTTTTATGCTTTGGGGTTGGAAATACTGGTTTGAAAAAGATCGTAATAAGGCGATTTTGTTTGTGTCTTTGTTTTTGATTACAACGGTTGCGATGGTGCTTTATATGAATTTTTCCGACGGGAAACACTCGGAAAAAGCCGAATATGAACATTGGGTCAATGCGGGCAAACCCGGTCCGATGCCGACGGTTCATCGGGAAGTACGCGAGCGGGATTACTTTTTTACGCCCGGATTTATGTTTTTTGGGCTTTGGATAGGGCTTGCGGCAGGTGCGCTTTTGCATAGAAGTTTTACTTCAAAGAACAAAATAGATAGAAAATTTGCGCAGGTTTTAGCGGTTTTGTTTTGTGCGTCGCCGGCGTTGCCTTTTGTGCAAAATTACAAGGAAAACAATCGCGCAAACGACTGGATTCCATACGATTACGCCTATAATCTGTTAATGTCTTGTGAAAAAGACGGCATAATTTTCACCAACGGCGACAACGACACTTTCCCGCTTTGGTTTTTGCAAGAGGCGGAAGGAATTCGCAAAGACGTCAGAGTCGTAAATTTGAGCTTAGCGAACACATCCTGGTATATTAAACAGCTTAAACGGCTTGAACCGAAAGCGCCGATAAGTTATTCTGAAAGCGACATAGAAACCGGAAGAGTGGCGCATCAAAGAAATCCGCTCAAAAATCCGACAAAATATTCGCTTCCAGAGGCAAAAATCGACATCATTCTTCCATCGCCGGACGAACTTCCTATTTGGCGTATTCAGGATTTGCTGGTCGTAAATATTATTGACGCGAATGCGTGGAAAAAACCGATTTATTTTTCATCGACCGTCAGCGACGATAACATGATGGGATTTTCACCGTATCTCAAATTTGAAGGAATGGTAAGCCGTGTGATGAATACCCCAGTAGAGTCAAGCGATTACATAAATTTTGACAGGACGAAACTTCTTTTGGACGAAATTTACCAGTTTAGAAGTTTGGGCGACAATTCGACGCCTATGAGTGAAACTGCGCGCAGAATGATGTATAATTATTCGGCGGTATTTATTCAGTATTCGCACGGGCTTCGCTCAAAACTTGCTAGGATAAAGCGCCAAATTAATAATATTGACAATCAAATTACTTCGGCTGATATTGCAAAAGCGGACTTTACGGGAATAAAACAAACGTTTGAGACGCAAAAGGATTCGCTTGTTTCTGCTCATAAAGAGGTTTTAGAAGAAATAATAAACAAATTGGACAAATGTGTCGCGTTGATGCCGTGGGACGAACGTCCAAGAGGTTTTCGTCACGAATTTTTGATGGAACAAGAATTATACGATTTGGCGGGAAAACGCCTTGACGAGGCGCTGAAAATAGAGCCGAACAACCGCTATTATCTTCGCTGGAAAGAGGATTTGGATAGGAGAGGATAATATTAATTTAAAGTGTCCAATTCCGAGAATAACAAAAGAATAGTGAAAAATACGTCGGCATTATTTTTTTTCAAAAACAATAGTAATAAAAATGTCGTTTTTTATTTTTGAATATATTATTTTGAGTAGAAATTACAAGCATATTGAGTAGAAATTACAAGCATATTGAGTAAAAGTTACAAGAGAAGGATGTGATGAGCGAAAATTCAAGGTATTTGCTTAAACAGATTTTGAGCAGGATAGAAGAAAAGAGACACTTAATTCAAGTGATAACAGGTCCCAGACAAGTTGGAAAAACTACCTTGTGCAAGCAAATTTTATCTCAAATCAAAATGATTTCGCAGTATCATACGGCAGATTCTATAGTAAGCGTGAATGGAGAATGGATAGACAATATTTGGGAATCGCTACGTAAAATAATGAAACTGAATCAAGCAAATGAGGCGTTATTGATTATAGACGAAATCCAAAAGATAGATAATTGGAGCGAATTTGTCAAAAAAAACTGGGACAGCGATACTTTCAACGACATTAATATAAAGGTAATAATTCTCGGCTCTTCAAGGGTTCTTATTAAACAAGGGTTGTCGGAATCGCTTTTGGGGCGTTTTGAGATGAACGTTCTCGGACATTGGTCATATTGTGAAATGCGCGATACTTTCGGTTTTACTCCCGAACAATACGCTTATTTCGGCGCATATCCCGGAGCGGTTAAACTTATAGGAAACGAAAAAAGGTTTAAGGAATATATACGCGATTCGATAATTGAGGCGGTTGTCAGTAAAGATATTTTGCAACTCACTAGAGTAAATAAACCCGCATTGCTTCGACAGTTGGCGAATGTCGGAATTTCTTACAGTTCGCAAATTGTTTCTTACAACAAACTTTTGAGCGGTTTTAGCGATTCTGGAAATACGACGACGCTCGCACATTATATTCAGCTTCTTGACGAAGCCGGTATAGTTTGCGGATTACAAAAATATTCACAAAAAAACATTATTCAGAAACAATCAATCCCAAAATTTCAAGTACACAATCAATCGTTGTTTTGTACGCTTCAACCGTTTTTATACCCAAAAATTACAACGGATTACGCCTTGTGGGGAAGATTTGTGGAAAGCGCGGTAGGGACGCATTTGATTGCGGAAAAATCGCGGCTGAACGGCGGAAAAATTTGGTATTGGAGAGAGACGCAAGGGCGAAACGCCTATGAGGTGGATTTTGTTTTTGAATACAACGGAAAAATACTAGGAATAGAAGTGAAAAGCGGAAGCGGGCAAGTTAAGAGTTTCGGCAAGTTTAAGGAATGTTTTCCTGACGCTATGACTTTAATTGTCGGCAGAGACGGTATTTTGTGGCGGGAGTTTATTGCCGGAAAAATTGAACATTTATTTTAATCAAGATTTATATTCTTTTGACTAGGCAAATCATATTTTCTATTTGAAATAATCAAATCCTAAAGGAATTGCAAAAAATATGTACGTTATTGATGTCGATTCAAAAATCATTGAAATCAATGGAACAAAAGTTTTAGTGGACAGCGATGTCGCTTCATTGTATGGAGTTGAAACAAAACGAATAAATGAGTCGGTAAAAAATAATCCCGATAAGTTTCCCGAAGGATATATAATTGCTATCGGTAAAGATGAAAAAAGCGAACTGGTCGAAAATTTCGACCGGTTCAATTCGCTAAAGCATTCATCCGTTCCGATTAAAGCGTTTACCGAAAAAGGTCTTTATATGCTTGCCACGATACTCAAAAGTCCGCAAGCGACACAGACGACTTTGGCGATAATTGAGACATTTACAAAAATTTGAGAATTGACGAGAACGGTTGGTGAATTGGCTAATAAAACGACAAAAGAAGAGAAAGAACCTCTTATGCAAAAAAGCGGAGAAATTATTTCGGATATTTTAGGCGACGCTTTAAATGTTTCCGAAACAGAAACGACGTTTGAGATAAATTTGGCTGTGATGAATTTGAAACACACTGTTCGACGTAAATAAAAAACGAACTGTTGCCAACTGAATATTATTTAATATTCGCCGGAAAGAAGATTTAAACAAAAGAGGGGATAATATTTATTTAGGATGTCAAATTCCGAAAATAACAAAAGAATAATAAAAAATACTCTGGCATTGTATTTTCGTCAGATAATAACGATGGGTGTGTCGTTATTTACTTCAAGAATCGTTTTGCAGACGCTTGGCATTACCGATTACGGAATAAATAACGTTGTCGGCGGCGTGGTGGCGATGTTTGGGTTTCTGAGCAATTCCATTTCTGCCGGAATGGGACGTTTTTTTGCATTTGAAATCGGTAAAAACAACTATGATAAATTAAATAAAATATTTAGCCTGATGATAATTTTATTTTTATTCACAGCGATAATATCGGTTATTGCTGCGGAAAAACTGGGATTGTGGTGGGTAATTCATAAACTGGTAATTCCACCGCAGCGCATAGAGGCTGCGATATGGGTATTTCATTGTTCTGTGTTCTGTTTTTTTATTTCGCTGATGTTATCTCCTTATATTTCATTAATAATTGCACGTGAAAAGATGTCTTTTTTTGCTAAAATGAGCATTGTAGATGTAGCTTTGAAACTTTTAGCAGTATTTTTGTTAGCATTTTTACCGCACGATAAGCTTAAAACGCTTGCAACATTTTTTTGTTTTACAAGCGTTATTAATTTTTCTATTTATTATTGCTATTGCAGGAAAAACTTTCCTGAAAGTAAATTTAAATATTGTTTGGAGAAATCGCTTTTTTATGACATTGCAAAGTATGTTGGGCTTATGATGACCAGCTCTATTGCAATTATTTTAAGAGATCAGGGCGTAAATATTTTAATGAACATGTTTTATGGGCCGGCAATAAACGCCGCACGAGGAATTGCATATCAGATAAATACGGCTGTATCATCTTTTATGGGTAATACTCAAACAGCAATTAAACCGCAAATCATCAAATCTTATTCTTCCGGGAATTACGAGTATATGCAAAATTTGGTAATTAGATTTACCAGAATCTTTTATTTTATTATGTTGTTTTTATGTGTTCCCATAATATTCAATATTGACTTTATATTAAAAATGTGGCTTGGAATTGTGCCGCAATATTCATCCGAATTTACTGTAATAGTTTTATTAACAGCTGCATCTTTGTGCTTTACGACACCGTTAACGGAAATAATAAACGCTACCGGAAAAATAAAAAGAAAGCAGATCGGGTACACATTTTTTATACTGTCTGTATTTCCAATTTCATATATTTTATGCTGGAACGGGTTCTCGCCCGTAATTGTTTTATGCCCCATATTTTTCATTGAAATTTTTATTTACATTTGGGGAATTTTTTGTTTAAAAAGACTATTGTCTTTTCCGTTCAGGAAATACGCTTTTGAAATCTTCCCAAAAATATTTATAACAACTATAATAACATTGACCCTCCCAATTCTTTTAAATTTAATTTTTGAAAAAACTGTCATTTGCTCAATAATACTGCTTCTTATCTGTTTTTTATGGACGGCGTTTATTATTTTTATTGTCGGATTGACAAAAAATGAAAGAAATATTGCAATTAAGCAGATTAAAAGCAAGTTACATTCATGGAGCAAAAATGGGAAATCTGGTCAGCATAATAACTCCGTCATATAATTGTGGGCAGTATATTAACAAATTATTAGACTCTGTTTTAAGTCAAACATATAAAAATATAGAAATGTTTGTTATTGATGACGGCTCGAAAGACGATACGAAAGAAGTCGTTGAGCAGTATATAGAAAAATTTAAAAAAAACGATAAAAAATTACAATATATATATCAAGAAAACACCGGGCTGCGAAATATTAACGGCAAGTATCTTGTGTGGCCTGATGCGGATGATTGGTATGAGACAGATACTGCGATAGCTGATTTAGTTGATGTTTTTGAGAACTCACCGGACAATGTAGGTATAGTGAGAGGGATGCAATATATCAGGGACGAGAAAACATTTGAGATAGTTGGCAAAAATGGAGATGAAACAAGAAATTATCCGAAGAATTTGTCAGAACAGTGTTTATTTGGCGGTTGGGATTGGTGGTTTTCTCCGGGAAGCAATATGATAAAAACCGAACACTTATTTTATTACTACCCAAATAAAGAAATTTATTGGAAAAATTTTTTCGGACAGAACATACAATTACAGTTCCCTATTTTGTTCAACTATGATTGTATTACAATGAACAAATATATTTACAATGTAAGGCAGAATTTGAATAGTGATTCGCGGAAAAAAATACCTTATGAAAAACAGATTTTAAGATTTACCGAACTTAAAAATATGCAAATAACACTTTTCGATGTTGTAAAAAATATTCCAATAGCGGAAAAAAATAATCTTTTGAATAAAATTAACTTGAATTTTGATATTAATTGTATAAATGCCGCTTTTAATAATAAAAATAAAAAAGATGTTAAATATTTTTATTATGACTTATTAATTAATAATCCAAAAAATGCAAATATTTATAAATGGGAATATTGGGTTTCCCAATTACCTTTCGGTTTTTTCATTTATAAAATTATTGTTTTCATAATTAATCAACCGAAACGAATAATCCGTAAAATTCTTGGTCAAAAATTGACCGCAAAAATCAAAAGTGTCTTGAATAAATAGTATTTTGGGTTATGGAAATTCTTAAATCAAAAAATCTTTGCAACGGCTGTCATGCGTGTTTCAATGTTTGCCCAAAAAATTGTATTATTATGCAGGCGGACGACGAGGGCTTTTTGCAGCCGAAAATAGACGAAGAAAAATGCGTTGGTTGCGGAGTTTGCAAAAAAACCTGTCCGATGAATAAAACGCAGGCGCAGCGAACCGGAGAAGCAAAAGAAGTCATAGCGTTTGCCGTTATAAATAAAAACGAAGAAATCCGCATGAACAGTTCGAGCGGCGGTGTTTTTACACTTCTTGCAGAAAAAATCATTTCAGAAAACGGTGTCGTATTCGGCGCAAAATTCAACGACGATTTTTCTGTAAGTCATAACTTTTGCGAAACAATCGACAAAATTACGGATTTTCGCGGAAGCAAATATGTTCAAAGCGAAATAGGGGATTCATATAAAAAATGTAAGGAGTTTTTGAACGCTGATCGACTTGTGTTGTTTAGCGGAACTCCCTGCCAAATCGGCGGATTAAAATCATATCTGCAAAGGGACTACGAAAATTTAATTTGTGTAGATATTATTTGCCACGGCGTTCCTTCGCCTAAAATCTGGAAAAAATATGTTGAATTTCGCGAAAAATTCGGCAAAGCCGAAAGCCGGAAAATTGCATTCAGGCGCAAGAATTGCGGCTGGATGCAATATTCCGTCTCATTCGCTTTCGCAAATGAGACGGAATATTTGGAAACGCTTGGAAACGACTTATTTATGCGAGCGTTTCTCAGCGATTTGTGTCTGCGAAAATCATGCCATAATTGCGGGTTTAAGGCAATAAACAGAATTTCAGATATAACGATTGCAGATTTTTGGGGCGTTCAAAATGTTTTGCCGGAAATGTTTGACGACAAAGGAACTTCGTTGGTTTTATTGCAATCTGCAAAAGGACAAAAAATTTTTGACGAAGTAAAATCCGCTACAGATTTCGTACAAGTTAATTGTGAAAAATCGGCGCAGTTTAATCCGGCTGCATTTCGTTCGTGCGTTGAGCCGAAAAACCGGAACAATTTCATGAAAAACATTGATAAAATTGCCTTTGACAAACTTGTGATAAAATATACGAAAACTTCCTTTTACAAAAAAATATTTTCTTTAATTCGTAGAATTTTAGGAAAAATTAAAAGATTTGCCGTGATAATTGCTGGGGGGGGGGGGGTAAAATCATTGTATTATAATTTTTTCAACCCAAATATTGAAATAGTCGGAAAATCTTGGCTGGTTTTGCAGAATAGAGTTTGTTTGGCAATTGAAAAAAAAGGAAAGATAAAAATTAATGGAAAACTTACTTTCGGCAAACTGCGAAAGAAATTCCCTAACAATTTAACCAGAGTATATGTGCACAACGGTGGGAAATTGGATGTTGACGGCAGTTTTCAATTTTTGGGGAACAATACTATTTTAGTTTATGAAAACGCCGAACTTTCTTTTTCGGACGGATATATGAACGAGGAGGCGACCGTTAGCTGTTCAAAAAAGATTTCGATCGGAAAAGGAACTATTATAGGAAGATACGTAATTATTAGAGATTGGGATTCGCACGAAATAATTTACGAAAACGGAGAGACGTCAAAACCTTCTCCTGTCAAAATTGGAAATAACGTTTGGATCGGCGAGCGGGCGACGATTCTAAAAGGCGTGAATATCGGCGACGGGGCGATAATTGCGGCGGGAGCGGTAGTTGTAAAAGATATTCCTGCACGTTGTATTGCGGCGGGCGTTCCTGCGAGAGTAATTAAAGAAAATGTGAGATGGAAATGAAAATCGGGATAATGACATTTTGGTGGTCAAAAGACAATTATGGACAACTTTTACAATGCTATGCTTTGCAAAAATATTTGCAGGATATGGGGCACGATGCATATTTGATACGATATCTTACCGATTATGACAATATTATGAAAAAAACGCCTTTTGCACCTGTACCGTACATAAAAAAAATGTTAAAGGCACTTAATCCCATCAAGCTATATAATTATTTATGTTATAAAATAAAATCAATGGCTGTAGTGCGAGAAAACAGAATAAACGATAAACGGAAATTTGAAGATTTTCGAAAAAAATACATTAAACAATCGGAAAAAATATACTATTCTTATGATGAATTAAAAAGAAATCCGCCACAAGCAGATGTATATATTGTTGGCTCCGACCAAATATGGAATCCTGATGCTTTCCTTTCAAAAGAAAAACCGATGAGAGCGTATTTTCTTGATTTTGGCAGTCCTCTGACAAAGCGAATTTCGTATGCGCCAAGTTTTTGTCAAGAAAAATTGAGTGATGAAATAATAAATATGATAACACCGTTATTACAGAAATTTAGCTATGTGTCGGTAAGAGAAAAACCAGGTATAAATATATGCAAATCATGCGGTATTGACAATGTCGAATGGGTTCCTGACCCGACCATGCTGTTAAATGCGGATGCGTACCGCGCATTATATAGAAACGAAGTATTGGAAAAAACAAATAAACGTTATTGCTTTTTTTATTATTTAAACAATTGTTGTGATTTTTCATTTAAAACCATATATGATTGGGCAAAAAAGAAAAATCTTGAAATTGTATATGTTTCTGCAAATTTAAAAATTGACAAGTATAAAAAAACTTATGCAACAATTCCGGAATGGATTTATTTGTTGGAACATGCAGAATATGTTATAACAAACTCTTATCATTGTGCGGTTTTTTCTTTGCTGTTTGAAAAAAAATTTGGAATTATTTCTCTTTCGGGAGAACTTGTACGTCTGAACGACAGATTAAATTCATTGTTTGAGCAATTTCAATTGGAAAAAAGGTTTTTAGATTCTAATTTTTCCGTTTTGGACAAAGAAATAAATTGGCAGTTTATTTCTGAAAAATTTCAAATTTTACGAGACAGCTGCAGGCTAGCCGATTTTATTTGAATAATATAATTTAGGGGAAATAAAATGAAAATACTCATAATTAACACATTAGACATTTACGGCGGAGCTGCAATAGCGGCGTTTCGTCTTCATGAAGCATTATTACAAAACGGCGTTGATTCGACAATGTTAGTCCGTGAAAAAAAAAGCGATGTAAATACGATTATTACTTTGCAGAACAAAAATTTGCGGGAAAAAATTATCGGTAAGTTAAGCAAAATTATAGGAATAACTTTAGAAGGATTGTTTCTTATTAAATACAGAAAAACTATTACGAAAAATTTTGGTTCGTTTTCGCAACAAATTGTCTCAAACAGAAATCTAGTTAAAACAATAAATGCTATAAACCCCGACATTGTTCATTTACATTGGATTTGCTACGGATTTTTATCAATAGAAGATATTGCGAAGATTAAATCGCCAATAGTTTGGTCTCTTCACGATATGTGGGCTTTTACCGGGGGATGTCACGTTGTTGCAGAACAAGTTCCGCAACATAGTGACAAAGGGATGTCACGTTGTTGCTACGACATAGACAAAATGTGCAATAAGTATGTTGAAAATTGCGGTAATTGCGGCGTGTTAAGAAGCGTTAAGAAAAAGGATTTAAGTTTCAGAATCTTGCAGAGAAAAAAGAGAGTTTTTGCAAGAATAAAATCAATGACAATAGTAGGAGTCAGCAAATGGATGACAGATTGTGCAAAAAAAAGTGCGGTGTTTTCAAATAGAAGAGTTGTTTGTTTGCCAAATCCTATAAACACAAACGTTTTTAAGCAGATGGATAAAATTCAAGCGCGAAAATTGTGGAATTTGCCGATAGGCAAAAAATTGATATTATTCGGAGCGGTTTCGGCAACTTCTACGCCGTATAAAGGTTATGATTTGTTGATAGAGGCGTTGAATAAAATTTCTTCACCCGATATTGAATTTGTTGTTTTCGGTTCAAGTGAGCCGAAAGATTCGCCAAAATTACCTCACAAAATTTATTATTTGGGACATCTTAACGATGCGGAAAGTTTAGTCGCTTTATATAGCGCTTGCGATGTAATGGTACATCCGAGTATGCGTGAAGCGTTTGGGCAGACAGCGTCGGAATCTTTGTCTTGCGGGACGCCTGTTGTCGCTTTTGGACATAGTGGGTTGTTAGATGTTATTGAGCATAAGGAAAACGGCTATTTGGCGCAGCCGTTTGACACATCCGATCTCGCAAAAGGTATTGATTGGGCGTTGAATGCTGAAAATTATGACGACCTTTGCAAAAACGCCCGCGAAAAAGTATTGCGTGAGTTTAACTACGGAGTTGTTGCAAAAAAATATATTGAGTTGTATAAAGAGGTGTTGAAAGAATAGGTTTTTATGGTTTTACCGTTAGATAAATAGTATTTTCTCCTTTGTATATATTAGGGAGATAATATTGTTTGAAAATTCTCAGAATCTTTTGAATCAAATAAAACTCGGAGAAGACGCTACTCTTGAATTTAAGTGTTTGGAATTTTCGGGCGCTTCGGTTTGTGCCCCGCATCGCAATTCAATGTCAGACGAATTAGCGGCGATGGCAAACACAAAAGGCGGCGTATTTATTATTCTTATAGACGATAAAACGCGCAGAATAATCGGCATCCCCACAGAAAAATTAGATATTGCCGAAGAGTGGCTGCGAAATATCGCAAACGATTTGATAAATCCTCCGCTTGCCCGTTTGCCTGTGAATGTCGAACTCGTTGACGGTAAAAGAGGTTTCATTATGGATAAACGAGGAGACGGCGTGCCGATAATATATTCCGAAAGCGTTCGTGTTTCCGGCAGAAAGCCGATATATGAATTGATTGACGATACCGAATTAAAACTTACTGTTTTTGCCGGAAAACCGAATGTATAGACTACGTGATAATAATGGAGTCTTTAAACGATATTGACAAACCTTGTTAGGATAGCGAAAACAGTTTTTGAGCAGCCATATAAAAATATTGAATATATCATAATCAATAAGGGGAGTTCTGATGGAACGATTGGATTTATTAAAGATAATTAGAAATCGCTTGCAAAAAATGTTGAATTTGATTTTGCCGCGTACAATTGATAGTCATATTACTTTTTTCAAAAAAGAGAACTTATGCGAAAATAAAAAGAACATGACTATATCCATAGTCACACCTTGCTATAATTCAGGGAAATATTTGGAAGAGACTATATTATCGGTTTTACAGCAGAATTATCCAAATTTAGAATACATTATCATAGATGGCGGAAGTACAGACAATTCTTTGGATATAATAAAAAAATACCAAGACAAGTTGACGTATTGGGTATCGGAAAAAGATAACGGAATGTATGATGCTATCCAAAAAGGATTTGAAAAATCAACAGGTGAAATAATGGCTTGGATAAATGCCGATGATATGTACCATAAAAATTCGTTCTATATCGTTTCAGAGATTTTTTCCAAATATCAAAATGTCGATTGGTTAGTTGGGGCTATGGTAACTTTTGACGAATGTAGTAGAGGGGTGGGCGTAACCCGTTCTAAAAAATTTACAAAATATGATTTTTTGTCGGGTGATTTTAAGTGGATTCAACAAGAATCATGCTTCTTTCGTAGATGTCTGTGGAAAAAAGCGGGAGGGTATGTCGACTGTTCATTGCGCTATGCCGGGGATTTTGAACTGTGGTTACGGTTTTTTAGACATGGACGCTTATATGTTGTTGATGCGTTGCTTGGCGGTTTTAGAATGAGGACTTCAAACCAACTTTCATTAGAGGGTATGCTAAAATATTTGGAGGAAGCGACAAATGCCATTAAAAAAGAGCGAGGCCGGAGGATTGTGATTTTTAAAATAGCAAGGTACAAAATTATATTTGGAATTTTAAGCACGTTGTCTAAATTATTTATGAAAATTGCAGAAAAATATAGACAACTAGAATTCAACACATCCGAAAACATAGTGTTTAATAGAAATACGCAGACATTTGAAATAAAGTGAAACCTTGAAAAAAAATTAAAAAAAGAGATTTAAAATGAAAAAAGAAGAAACACGGTTTTTAATATATACGACGCCGAAAGAAAATGTAAAAGTTGACGTGATCGTAAAAGACGAAACGATTTGGCTGACGCAAGCGCAAATTGCGCAGTTATTTGATGTGGAAATACCGGCGATAAGTAAACATCTAAAAAATATTCTTGATGAAGGTGAATTAGAAGAAAAAGCAGTTATTTCCAAAATGGAAACAACTGCTTCCGACGGTAAAAACTATCTCGTTAAGTATTACAACCTTGACGCTATCATATCTGTCGGTTATCGTGTAAATTCTTCAAAAGCGACGCAATTTAGAATTTGGGCGACTAAAACGCTGAAAGAATTTGTTGTTAAAGGTTTTGTATTAGACGATGAGCGTTTGAAGCAAGGCGAGACCGCTTTCGGGAAAGATTATTTTAGAGAACTTTTGGAGCGGGTTCGTTCCATTCGGGTAAGCGAACGCCGTATTTGGCAGAAAATCACAGATATTTTTGCGGAATGCAGCGTTGATTATAACAAAAATTCGCAGATAACTCACGATTTTTATGTAATGGTACAAAATAAATTCCATTATGCTATTACAGGACATACGGCGGCCGAAATTATACACTCAAAAGCGAATAGAAATGAAAAGAATATGGGACTTCAAACGTGGAAAAACGCTCCTGACGGTCGTATTTTGAACCTTGATGTGAAAATTGCAAAAAATTATTTGTTTGAAAACGATATAAAGCGGTTGGAGAGAACGATCAGCGGTTATTTTGATTACGTAGAAGACCTTATTGAGCAAAGAAAAACTTTTACGATGGAAGAATTTGCAGAAAGCATAGACAAGTTTTTGTTATTCAGAGAATACAAAATTTTATCGGGTAAAGGCAAGATTTCAAAAGTGCAAGCTGAACAAAAAGCAAACGAAGAATACGACGAGTTTAATAAAACACAAAAAATAATTTCAGATTTTGATAAAAGAGTAAAAAAATTAAAAAGGGATAATTAAAATGATTCCTAAACTTTCAATAATAACGGTAAATCTAAACAACAAGAACGGGCTTATCGACACAGCCAAAAGCGTAGTCGCTCAAACTTGGACCGATTACGAATGGATAATAATTGACGGCGGCTCGACGGACGGAAGCGTCGAAGTAATAAAAGAATACGCCGATAAAACCGATAAATTGGTCTATTGGTGCAGTGAACCTGACGGAGGAATTTATCAAGGAATGAACAAGGGAATTGAAAAAGCGAGCGGAGAATATTGCTGGTTTTTAAATTCCGGCGATTATGCTTACAAAAATACTACTCTTGCAGAAATTTTCGCTAATGAGTTTGATGAGGATATTGTGTATGGGGATGTTGAAATAAAAAGAATGGATGGCAGTTTTTTACTTCACAGACAAAAAGGAAAATTAACTTTGCCTCTTTTTGTATATGCAGGACCAGCACATCAGGGAATCTTGACAAAGCGAAAATTGTTAAACAGAATGGGACGATATAGCGAAAACTATAAAATAAGTGCTGATTGGGGATTTTATTTAAAATCAATACATAAAAATAACGCTTTGTGCAAAAAAATCCCGATTGTTTATTCGGTTGTTGTCAGCGGTGGTATAAGTAATTCGGAAAATTTTGAAAAAGAACATAAAAATGAAAGAAAACAGTTATTCAAAGAAATATTTCCGAATAATTATTTTTTCATTTATTTTTTTTGTTTTTTTAGCGAATTTTCATTTAGAAATAAATCATATTTGTTTAGAAAATTTTTTGCAAAGAAATTTTTTCATCGGAGCATTGATTAGTTATGCCTAAAATATCGGCTGTTATTCCTGTGTACAAAGTGGAAAGTTATCTTGCTCGCTGTATAGACAGTGTTCTTTCACAATCATTTGTTGATTTTGAGTGCATTTTGGTTGATGATGGGTCACCCGATAATTGTGGAAAAATCTGTGACGAATATGCCAAAAAAGACAAAAGAATAAAAGTAATTCATAAAGAAAACGGCGGAGTTTCTTTAGCTAGGAATATAGGTATAGACGTTTCGGAAGGTGAATGGGTTTGTTTTATAGACAGCGATGATTGGATTGAAAAAAACACATTAGAGATTATAGAGAAATATACAAATAACGACATATACGATGTTATTTGTTATGGGCTCAAACAATTTTTCGAAAAAACAAATAAAATTAAGAATATAAAATTAAAAAAGACAAATACATTTAAACAGTTTGCTGATTGTCCGTTGTATATGAATAGTCCGTCTAATAAACTTTTTAGAAAAAGTTTATTAGACGGACTTCAATTTAATCCATCTAAGCCTTATAGTGAAGATTTGGAATTTATTGTAAATATTATTGTAAAAACAAAAAAAATATGTTATTTGGAATATAATTTTTACACATATTATATAAATTCACAAAGTGCAACAAACAACGGATTGAAAGAAGAAAAAAAAGTTCAATGTTTAATTGATACCGTTAATAATATTTCTCGTTATGAGAACTTTGAGAAAGGGTTTCGAGAACTAATAAATTATCAAAAATGGTGTGTAAAATTTCGTTATTTAACACGTCCGTCAATCAGAGATATAAAAAAGTGTAAAGAAACTTATCCGGAAGTAAATAATAAAAATTTTTCATCAATGTTGGATTTTAGAAAAACAATGATTTCATTGTTATTGTTTTTTAGATTGGATTTTTTGGTAATGTTTTTTTCTAAAATTTGGTATAGGTAAAAGCTAAACATGATAACTTCTTTAATATTTTATTTTGGAATATTCATTACATCTGTTGGGAGTGCTTATGTATATGCCAAATCTAAAAATGCTAATAAGTACATAATATTCTTAATAATATCGTTTATATCAGCGTATATACCTGCCGCATTGCGATATGATGTAGGAGTTGACAATTTGGAGTATTTAAGATTATTCTACATGCTTAATGAAATTCCTGCCCCTGAAATTAAATTCCCAGATATTTTATTTAGCGAATATTTATACGTTTCTTTAAATAAAGTGATTTATTTTTTTGGGTTAGATGCTCAATGGTTTATTATAATAATGGCGTTCTTAACATATTTTATAATTTTTATTTCTTTTCCAAAAAGGTATTTACATATATTAGTCTTAATTCTTATGACGAATTTGTATTTTTTCTCGTTTAACGCTGTTAGGCAGGCACTGTCAATTGCTATTGTATTATATGCCGTTGCTTTATTTTTAGAAAAAAAATATATTAAAACCTATATTTTGCTCTTAATTGCGATTGGCTTCCACAAATCCTTTTTATTTTTTTTGCCGATATTTTTTTCTTTTCATTTTATAAAATTAAATAAACCAATTATGATTTTCATTACAATTGTTGGTTGCTTTTTAGCAAATTTTGTATTTAGGTTTAACTATATATTCAGTTTTCTGACAAATAGTGCTTGGGATACTAGTGCAAATGCTCTTTTTCTTGAAGAATATGGTATGACATTAGGAGTATTATTAAGAATTAGTTTAATAGTAATGCCTTTAATATATTGTGTTTTATTTAGCAGCAATAAAAGTGACAAACAGGATAAAACTCAAAATATACTGTTCTTATTGTTTCCGTTAATTTTAATCATGGAAATCTATGCTAAACAAATTTATCTTTTTGTACGTTTCTTGTCATCATTTGTTGCATTTTATCCGCTTTTTCTTATATATATTGTTGAAAACAAATGCAAATACAAAAAGTTATTTATATCATATATAGTAATTGGATATATATCCGTTTTCGGGATAAACATAGTTAAGAATCATAATGGAATAATTCCTTATCAGACTGTCTTAAGTAAATAAAAGGATAAATTTATGGCAGAATTAATATTTCTATATTTTGGAACAAAAGGAGCTTTCCCTGTTTATTCTTTTCAAATGGTTTCGGCTTTGGCTGAAAAAAAATGTAAAACGACTTGTTATATTTCCGAATATTGTGAAAATTTGCAAAATTGGCTGAGTTTGCAGGACAAATTTCCCGATTTTATAAAAGTGATAACAGTTAAAACATACAAGAATAAAATAGAATATTTAATAAACTCTCTGAATGTTTTTAATTTTATTAAGATCGCAAAAAAAATAGAAAAAGAAGAAGCGGAAAATATATACATTCCAGGAATTTCGTTGTGGACTCCGATAATTGTATTGTTTGTAAAAAACAAAAAAATTATAACAACAATTCACGATCCTGCAATGCACAAAGGTGAAAAAAATCTTGCGATACAGTTTTTATATGATTGTTTAATAAAAAAATCTGATAAGATAATAGTGTTGAGCAAAAAATTTATTGATGAAATTTCCGAAAACTACGGTATTGATAAAAAAAATATTTACCATATTCCACACGCAAATTTTAATTATTATAAAAAAAATACCGAATTGCAAGAAAAAATATATTATAAAATATTATTTTTTGGACGGATTATCGCATATAAAGGGTTGATTGTTCTATTAAAAGCAATGGAGATTGTGGTTGCAAGAAAACCTCAAATTAAATTAAGGATAGCGGGAAACGGTGAAATTACAAACGAGGAAAAAATACTGATAGAAAAGTTAAAAAATAATATTGAGTATCTGAATAAATGGATAAAAGACGAGGAATTTTCTGAATATTTTCAAGATATTGATGCCTCCGTTTTACCTTATGTTGAAGCAACACAGTCAGGTATTATTCCGCTATCTTATAGTTTTGGCAAACCTGTGATTGCTACAAATGTGGGCGCATTATCGGAACAAATATTTCCCGATACGGGAATTATCGTTGAGCCGAATGATGAAAAGTCTCTATCGGAAGCAATATTATCTATTTATTATGACGAAAAACATTTATTAAGAATGGGTAAAAAATCTTTTGAAACAGCAAACGAAATTTTATCTTGGGAACATTCTGCAGAATTATTGTTAAATATTTTATTGAATAACAAACAAGGAGCGATAAATTGAGCAAAAAAATAATTTTTTCTGCGAATAGTTTATGGTTTTTGTATAACTTTTATGGTGGATTGATAAAAGAATTTCAAAAACTCAACTACGAAATCATAGTAGTCGGCAAAAAAGATAAAACCGTTCCGTTTTTTAAAGATATGGGGGTTTTGGTAATAGAAATTCCATTTGCAAGCAAAAGTGGAAACCCGTTAAAAAATTTGAGTATTTTGTTTAGTTATATAAAGATCTTCAAAAAGACAAAACCGGTTTCCGTGTTGAATTTTACAATAAAAGCAAATGTTTATGGTGCAATTGCTGCAAGATTGTTTTCCATTCCATGTATAAATACACAGCCTGGTTTAGGGACTGTTTTTATGTATAATAATTTTGTTTCGTTTGTAGCAAAAATGATGTATAAATTTACACAAAATTACCCCAGAAAAATATTTGTCTTAAACAATGAAGATTATGATTTACTGGTAAATAGCAAATTAGTGCCAAAGGAAAAGACTGAAATTATTCGTGGTTCCGGAATTGACATAGAGAAATTTTCCCCTGTACAATGCAGGGATAAAACGGAAAAAGAGTTTCGGCTTTTGTATATAGGAAGAATATTGAAAGACAAAGGTATTTACGAGTTGATAGAGGCATTGCGAATGTTAAAAAAAGAAGAATTTAAAATTTCTTGTAAGTTCGTAGGTTTTGTTGATGCCGATAACGTTTCTGCGGTTTCTATTGGTGAAATAAGAAATTGGGAAAAAGAAGAGCTGATTAAATACGAAGGTTCTACAAACGATGTTCGTCCGTTTATATCTGATAGCGATGTTGTTGTTTTACCATCATTTTATCGTGAAGGTTTGCCGCAAAGTTTAATGGAAGCGTCGGCAATGGAAAAAATAATTATTGCGACAAATGTTCAAGGTTGTAAAGATGTTGTTTCTGACGGATATAATGGGTATCTCTGCGAAGCTAAAAACTCAAAGAGTTTGTGTGAAGCAATAAAAAAAGTGCTTATAATGCCACAAGAGAAGCGTATTGAAATGGGCAAAAACGGGCGAAAATATGTAAGTCAAAGATTTGAAAAATCAATAATCTACAAAAACTATTTAGATTTGGTGAAAACATTCTGAAAATGGATGGAGATGACTATATACATCTTTACACAAAACATCCTCTAATTGAACTATATGATAATGGCATATAATAGTTTGTGAAAAAAACAAGAGGAAGCATACATTGATAAAACAACTATTTAAAGAATATAATAAAAAACTATCTGTATTTTTTGCGATTTTGAAATATTCAAAACTACGTAAAATCGGGGATTTAACAATAATTTCCAACAATTGCATTGCTGGATTTTTATACCAAAAATATGGGTTAAAATATTGTTCCCCAACAATAGGATTACAATTTCCACAAAACGACTTTGTAAAATTTTGTTCAAACTTTAAACACTATCTTAATTGTGAACTTGAAGAAAGCATAGATCAAAAACAAGATATTTTTAAAGAGGACTTAGGAGGAGGAAAGGTTGATTTCCCGGTTGGAAAAATTGATGACATAATTATATACTTTCAACATTTTAAGGATTTTTCCGAAGCAAAGAATAAATGGGAAGCAAGAAAAAATAGAATTAATTACAATAAATTGTTTTTTGTATTTGTCGCATATGATAATACATCGGCAGATATTTTAAAAGAATTTGAACGGTTGCCCATTAAAAATAAAATAATAATAACAAATAAAGAACGCTCCACCCCCCCCCCCCCGCTAATTCTTCAGTATATTTTGCTTTAAACAACGGATCAAATCCCTGGTATAGCAAAATCGGCAATAAAGTTTTCAATAAAAAATACTACGAAAAATATAATTTTTATAAATGGTTTATAAAAAATGACGCTTAAATTTAGAGTTCTCCGTATTCTATTTCATAACTTCCTCATATTTTGTGTAAAATTGTATATAATTGTCTGGATGGAATTATTGAGAATAAATAAAGGATTCAAGATAAGTTAAGCGTTGTGCATATAATTCCTATTGTTTTCTTTCTTGCAAAACTTTATTTGTTAACAAAAATAAGTAGAAATAACAAAGAGATATTGTGGAGTTTGACTAATGGTGTTGCCATAAATGTTGCAAATGGAACATGTCTGATAATTGTTGAAGTGAGAGGATTTAGCGGAAAGATATACAAATGCTTGGCGAAGTTGAGAGTGTAAAAATGATAAAAATGGCTTACGATTCAAAATTAAGAAAAAATCTTTTGAACAAATAGTATTTTCTCTTCAAAACCGCAAACAAAAGGAAAGCCGATGGACGAAAAAAATAACTTCATTTACGATAAAGAACGCCATGGCAAAAATAATCCAAGACCATTAAAGAATTCTTAGCAACCGATATTTTCCACAAAGGCGTTGTCCAAAAATACATTGTAGAAAGATGAAAAGCAGCGAACTTCCGGAGGTTACAAAAAATATTTAACCATTTATGATAGAGGAGGACTTGTGATAAAAAAAACAAATAATCGTGAAATAATCATCTATAATACCGATGACGGCAAGACCTCGGTTAGTTTGATGACAAGAGACGGTAATGTATGGCTCAATCAAAATAATTTAGCTGAACTTTTTGACACCTCAAAGCAAAATATCAGTCTGCATATAATTAATATACTTAAAGAGAAAGAATTGGACATAAATTCAGTTGTCAAGGATTACTTGACAACTGCCGCCGACGGCAAAAATTATAACGTTACTTTTTACAGTCTAGATATGATACTTGCTATTGGGTTTAGAGTGCGAAGTAAACGCGGAACGCAATTTAGACAATGGGCAAATCGCAACCTGAAAGAGTATATGATAAAAGGTTTTGTGATGGATGATGAACGCTTTAAAAATCCTGATGGACGTCCTGACTATTACGATGAACTTTTAGAGCGAATTCGTGATATAAGGGCTTCTGAAAAGCGGTTTTATCAAAAAATAAGAGATTTGTTCGCCTTATCAAGCGACTACGATACGACAGATAAAGCAACGCAAATGTTTTTTGCCGAAACACAGAATAAATTATTGTACGCCGTTACTCAAAAAACAGCCGCCGAAATTGTGATTTCACGCGCCGATGCTTTGCAGCCCAATATGGCGCTTACAAGTTGGAAAGGCAAAATTGTACGCAAACAGGATATTTACATTGCCAAAAACTACTTGACCGAAGATGAATTGGACAGTTTGAATCGTTTGGCGATAATCTTTTTGGAAGTCGCCGAATTGCAAGCAAAAGACAGAAAAGATATTACCATGAATTTTTGGCGTGAAAATGTGGACAGCATTATTACCTTCAATAAAAAAAATTTGCTTCATGGAAAGGGAAGCGTAAGTAACGAACAAATGGGAAATATTGTTGATGATGTATATGATAATTTTAATAAAAAAAGAAAACATATTGAGCTTCAACAAGCCGATGTCGCAGATATGGAAGAATTAAAACACTGGGAAGTAAAAATTAAAACATCAAAATCAAAATGATAGAAAACTATGTTAATTTCTTGATTTCTTAAATGAAGGGCTGCGATGGTTCACGGTTTACGTAGGCTTTATAAAGAGTGAAGCGAAAAATGAGTATGAGAGTGAAAAAACGATATAAAAACGTTTACTTGAAAAACTACGTTTATTCGTTTTCCAAATAGTATTTTCTCTTCAAAACCGCAAACAAAAGGAAAGCCGATGGACGAAAAAAATAACTTCATTTACGAAATAATCCGTGAGGATCTGGCAAACGGGAAACACTCCGAAATTATTACAAGATTTCCTCCCGAACCCAACGGTTATTTGCACATCGGACACGCAAAAGCGCTTTGCGTTGATTTTGGCGCGGCGCAATATTTCGGCGGAAAATGTAATTTGCGTATGGACGATACCAATCCCGACAAAGAAGATACGGAATTTGTCGACGCTATTCAGGAAGACATAAAATGGCTTGGGTTTAACTGGAGCGGTTTCTTTTATGCGTCGGATTATTATCAGAAAATGTTTGAAGCGGCGATAGAATTGATTGAAAAAGGACTTGCGTTTGTCTGCGATTTGTCTGTCGAGCAAATAAGGCAATATCGCGGAACGCTCACACAAGCGGGTAAAGAAAGTCCGAATCGCTGTCGCGGCGTCGAAGAAAACAAAAAGTTATTTTTGGCTATGAAAAACGGTGAGTTTGAAGAAGGACGAAAGGTTCTTCGAGCCAAAATCGATATGTCGTCGCCCAACATAAATATGCGCGATCCGGTAATTTACAGAATCTTAAAAACCAAACATCACCGCACGGGCGGCGAATGGTGCGTTTATCCTATGTATGATTTTGCTCATCCGATTGAAGACGCTATGGAAAAAGTAACGCATTCGCTTTGTTCATTAGAATTTGAAGACCATCGTCCGCTGTATAACTGGGTTATTGAGAATACGACGCTTCCTGCAAAACCGCGTCAGATTGAGTTTGCGCGCTTGAATTTGACATATACGGTTATGAGCAAGCGCAAATTGCGCAAATTAGTCGAAGAAAAATTTGTCTCGGGATGGGACGACCCGCGTATGCCGACTTTGTGCGGAATGCGTAAAAGAGGCTATCCTGCGGCGGCGATTCGCGATTTTACCGACAGAATCGGACTTGCAAAGCGCGACAGCGTCGTGGATTTTGCGTTGCTTGAATACTGCGTTCGCGAAAATCTCAACAAATCGGCGATTCGGCTTATGGGCGTTTTAGACCCGATTAAAGTAATTATCGAAAATTATCCCGAAGGAAAAATCGAATATTTGGACGCTATAAACAATCCTGAAGACGAAAATGCGGGTGTTCGCAAAGTTGCGTTTTCACGTGAAATTTATATTGAGCGCGAGGATTTTATGGAAGACGCGCCCAAAAAATTTTATCGACTGACACTGAATTCGGAAGTACGGCTGCGTTATGCGTATTTTATTAAATGTACGAAAGTTGTAAAAAATGAAAACGGCGATATTGTTGAATTGCGGGCGGCTTACGATCCTGCGACTAAAGGCGGAGACGCGCCGGACGGACGAAAAGTAAAATCTACTATTCATTGGGTAAACGTTGAGACGTCAAAAACTGCGACGATAAACCTTTACGACCAGTTATTTATCAAAGAAAATCCCGAAGACGGACAGGACGGACAGGATTTTACGGCAAATATAAATCCGGATTCTCTTAAAGTAATCACAAACGCGAAAGTCGAGTCGGCGGCGCAAGATTTGAGCGGAAACGCGGCGTTTCAGTTTGAACGAAAGGGCTATTTTGTGCGCGATGTTTCGGCGAAAAACGACGAATTGGTATTTAACAGAACGGCTACGTTGAAAGACGCCTGGGTGAAAACGCTCAAAAGCGAAGGGGAAAATCTCGGTACCAGCCGTTGATATTTTCGGCGCAAAATTGGAAGTGAAACGGAGTTTCTTTTTGAACGCGGATTTCTATTTCGACGATATCGCCTTGTGAAACTCCCGACAAAAGAGAAAAATTCGTCCATTTTTCCGATTTGAAATCTAAATATTTCGCTTGACTTGTAATTTCTTTTGTCGCAGGTGAAACATAATTCCATTTATTTTTATTTTCTGCGGTTTTTATATGGCTTCGTATCGAAAAATTTCCAAATCCGCGAACAGCCATCTCAAGATTCTTGTAGTCTTTATCGGCAATCGCAATAATTTTTGCAACCGTCGCCGTAGAAGTAATTTTCTTTCCGTTCAATTCGTAAATCGCAAAGTTCTCGGGAGTATTTTGTACGAATTTTAATTCGGCAATCGCGTGTGTCGTTATCCAGCCGTTTAAGCCGATTTCGTTAGTGAATTTCGGATTTTGCAAAACTTTTTCGTTTGTAATTTTTGCGGCTACGGGCAAATGATCGGAATATCCGCTGTTGTAATGAATTCCCGATTCTCGATTGTATTGCCAATTGTAAGGCTTCCCGCCTTTGATAATTTCGGGAATCAAAAAATGCGAAAAACTTCCCCAGACATAACGCCAGCCAATCGTGTCGGTCATGTTTTGCGGGAACAAAATGTGATCAAGCGAATTTTTGTTTCCCTTGAAAATATAACTCCATCTTTCGTCTGAAGCGACTTCTATCCAAGGGTCAAAATGTTCGTTTGCGTTGAGCGGCGCAAGAGAAATTTCCGGTTTTTCGCCGATATTGTTACGAAACGTTTTAAGGATATGATTTATGCCGGTTTTCCCGTTTGAATCGTCTAGTTCCTGCGATAAAGTTTTTGCAAATTCGTCAAAATCGCTGTTAAAATCGCCGGCAATGTAATATTCATATTTTTCGGCGAGCGAATCAATGGCTGTTTTGCATACGTTTGTCGCTTTAATCCGTTCTGATTCGCAGTGCCCTTTGGACGGGAAATGTACTGAAAAAACCGAAATCGTATCTTTATCGACGGCGATGTCGCAGCGCATGACCGGACGCAAGTTTACAACGGAATACCGATATGTGTTTACAATCGGATATTTGGACAAAAGCCCGATTCCTACAGCCTGGTTCGGATTTTTTACAAAAGCGCCGTGCAAATATTTAACGCCGTCTTTTTTCAACTGTGTTTTCAGTTCGTTAATAACCGTTTGGCTTTCAACTTCTTGCAGCGAAATAATATCGGCGTTTATTTTTGATATAACGAAAGAAATATTTCTTAATTTGGTTTTATAAGACGTTAAATTCCATTTGCCTGGAACGTAAGCGTCGTATTCGGCGCCGTCATTGTTCAAATCGAAAAAATTCTCGACGTTGTAAGAGGCTATAGTCAGCGTTTTTGAGAGAATCGTCTTACAAATCAGCAAAGAAATTATAAATAATTTGGCGTATCTCATAGATTTCGGCTTGCCCCGTCTGTTAAAAATTTCTTTTTAAAATAATATTTGGGGAAATAATACGGAGTTTATAAAGGAAAAGGTATTTTCGTTTTTATTTTGTTTGACGACAATAAAAATAGTATATTTGTTTGCAAAATGAAAAAAGTATCTCATGAGAATTTTATGAAGAATGAATTAAAACCGAACAAAACTATTAGCGGATTTGAACGGCTTAACATAGATAAACGGGTATTGACCGCAATATTTTCTACCGGATATGCGACTCCGACAACCGTACAGCAAGAGGTTATTCCGCCTGCCGTGCAAGGACGTGACATTATCGCTTGTGCGCCTACTGGAACGGGCAAAACAGCCGCTTTTTTGATTCCTATTATTGATTTTATCGTAAAAAACCCGCAAAAAACGACTAACGGTAAAATTCGCGCTTTAATTCTTTCCCCGACAAGCGAGCTTGCGTTTCAAACGCGTGATTTTGCTTTGAAATTGTCGGATTTATTAAACATAAAGATAACCGTAATAGTTGGAAAATCGGGAATTTCTATGCAGATGCAGGAACTTAGATCGGGGACGGATATTGTAATAGCGACGCCGGGAAGAGCGTTGGAACTCGTTTTGCGAAACGAATTGCTTGCCGGTTCCGCCGAAATTTGCGTAATCGACGAAACCGATAGAATGACCGATATGGGTTTTATCGGCGACGTTTCAAAGTTGGTAGAAAAATTATCGTTTGAGTGTCAAATTATGTTTTTTTCGGCGACAGTTAATAAAATAAGCGCAAAGATAGCCGGGAAAGCGTCTCGTGAGCCGATTGTAATCGACATCACAAAAACTATAGGCAAATCGTTTGTTAAAATTCCGGAAAATATTGCGTTGAATATCGTTTATGTAGAAAAAGACAAGAAAAGGAAAACGCTTTTGTATTTGATCGACGAATTGAAGAAACAAAAAATAATTGTGTTTGTCGACTCAAAATCAATCGCCGCCGCGGTTTCAAAAGAAATAACGCAAAAGGGTTTTGAATGCGTCTGCGTCCATTCGGATAAGGCGATTGTCGAACGGAATTATTTGATTGAAAAATTTACAAAAGGAAATGTAAAAATTTTAGTCGCGACCGATATTGCCGCACGCGGATTAGATTTTCCTGACGCAAACGTTGTAATTTCTTTAAATATTGCGTCTTCTGCGACGCTTTTAGTTCACAGAATCGGAAGAACGGGACGAATGGGAAAAAGCGGAAAAGCGTTTTGCTTCTGCTGTGCGCAAGAACGTTTTAAATGGTACGAATTTATGCGGGAAATCGAATGCGAATGCGAAGTGTTTCCGTATCATCCGTTTCACAGCGAAAAAATTGAAAATATGACTATCGACGAAGCGAAAGAATTCGCCCCGAAAACTAAAAAAAGAGAAGTCGAAAATCCTGACGAAATTTTTGCAGAGAAATTTAACAAAAAGCAAAAAGAAATTGAAAACAAAGAAGCGGCGGCGATTGCTAAAAAAATCGTTAAAAGAAAAGCGCATAAAAGGTATATTGAACAAAAATACGGGAAGAAAGAAACGGGAAAAGGGAAACATAAAGGTTTGGCTAACAGAAAACGAAAAGGATAAAAATGAAAAAAAAAATATATTTTATGATAGTTATAATATGTTGCCTCTCTTATATTTCTTGCGCTAAGCGAATTTTGCCTTCGGGAGGCGAAGGCGATAAAATTTCACCGAAAATAGTTAGTGTTTTTCCCGCCGACCGATCCGTATCGGTTGCCAAAAGTCAAGAAATTACGGTACATTTTTCTGAATGGATAGACGCCAAAAGCGTACAAAAGGGGATTATAATTTCACCTTATACTGATTTTTCGACAAAAATAAAAGGAAAAACGTTGCAAATGATTCCTAAAACGCCGTTAAAAGAAAACACTTCGTATCATTTGTCTTTTTTGAGTGAAATATCCGATTATTCAAACAATACGCTTGATGAAACTCAAACGATAATTTTTTCGACCGGAAATTTTATCGATACGGCATATGTGGAAGGGCGAATATTTTTTGAGAAACACGATGCAATTCTTCCTAAAGTCGCGCTTTTTTTTGAAAACAGGGCGATCGCGGGCGACTCGGTTTTGCTTTCGTCTTCCGATTACATTGTTCAAGCGGATTCTTCCGGATATTTTAAGTTTAACTGCATTTCGGAAGAAAAATACAGGATTATCGCTTTTATAGATAAAAATCGCGATAATAAAATAACGCCTCTTGAGCCGATTTTTATTTCCGAAACCCAGACGATTAATACGCAAAATTTTGTAGAATTATTACCGGCGGTTTGCGATACTGCGCAAAATGGAATATCTGATTTGTCAGCGATTTCTCCAGCCATTTTATTGATTAAGTTCAAACGCTTTTCTGAAGAAATTATGTTTGATTCTTTGAAAATATTTAGTTTGCGGGATACAAAAGATATACGTATAGAAAAAATAGAGAAAATTCACGATATGCCCGTTGTCGCCGTTTTTTTGATTGACAGCTTGCAAAACAGTTCGTACTTATTTGAGATGAAATCGAAAAAAAATTATGTAAACGACGGGGATTCAATATTTTGCGATACCGTTAAATTTAACGGGACAACCTTTTGCGACACTATAAAATTAGCATATCTTGACAGTTTGTTTTCAATAAAAACGAAAAACGAAGTTGAAAGCGACAGCGTTGCGTTTTGTCCGAAATTATCGTGGAATTTTTTTGGGGAATTTCCGCAAAATCCGCTTTGGGAGATAAAAAGCGCAAAGTCCAAACTTTATTATACAAATGAAAATTTTATAGAAAACATTCCTGAAGGGAAATACACGATTTCACTTATAGACGATAAAAATCAAAACGGGAAGCATGATTTGGGAACTCTTTTTCCGTTTGCATGCGGTGAGAAAAAAATTTCGTTCTTTGATACTCTTGTCGTCCGTGAAAGATGGGAAGCCGAGTACGACATAAGAATAGAAAATCAATAAGAGTTTTTATATCTCATAATAATCGTATCCGTCGCCGTATTTGAGAACGGATTTATAAACCGTGTTTTCGGCTTTACGATAAACTTGAGAGTACGGTTCTACCGATTTTGTTATCAACGCGTTTCCGCCGATTACCGACCCGCGTCCGATAATCGTTTCTCCGCCAAGAATTACCGCTCCCGAATAAATGATTACGTTATCTTCAACGTCGGGATGGCGTTTTTTGCCTTGAAATCTGTTGTTTTCACGGTCGTAAGGCGAAAACGCACCCAAAGTTACGCCGTGATAAATAGTTACGTTATCGCCGATTCGACACGTTTCGCCGATTATTACTCCTGTGCCGTGATCAATAAAAAATCCTTTGCCGATTTGTGCGCCTGGGTGAATATCAATTCCGGTTTTGCTATGGGCGCGTTCCGTCATCACCCTTGGAATTACCGGTATGTCAAGCTGGTATAATTTGTGCGCGACGCGGTAAGTCGCGACCGCTTCGACGTAAGGATAAGATAAAATTATTTCGTGATAGGACTTGCTTGCAGGGTCGCCGTCGTGCCCTGACTTAATGTCTTCAATGAGCGTTTCGCGAATCTCGGGAAGCGACTTTATCAGTTCAATACCCGCATTTTGCGCTTTTTCTTCGCAAGAGCAATTTTCTTTGCAGTTTTTCGAGCGGTGAAATTTTAGAACTTCGTAAATTTGCTGAGATAAATCTCTGCAAATCGTTTCGAGAATATTTGTGATATATTCGTTAAGATTGGTTTGAGATATAGGTATTTGACTATAAATTCCCGGAAACAGCGCCGCAAGAATATCGTTAAGCGTTTTATATAAATTGTCGCGTCCGGTGACGGTAATTTTTTCATCGCTTTCGGTTTTGTAGGCAAAACGAACTTTTTTTTCTAATTTTTTTGCAATTTCAGGCAGCGCCGAGCAAATCCAATCGTCTAAATTTTGCGGCATTTTTTACTCAAAATCCACGGTTATCAATTTTCTATCCGGCTTCAACAGCGCGTATTTTACATTAGATGCGTCAAACATTCTTTTCGACGCTCTTATACTGTCGGTTTCGCCGTATTTGTCGTTCAAATAGATAACTTCGTTTATTCCCGACTGAATAATGATTTTTGCACATTCGTTGCACGGAAAAAGGGTGGCGAAAATTTTGCAGCCGGTAAGTTTTTCAGTAGAATTTAACACGGCGTTCAGTTCCGCATGAGCGACAAACACATATTTTGTGTCGAGCGTATTCCCGTCTCTTCCCCAGGGAAATTCATCGTCGCTACAACCGCGGGGAAATCCGTTGTATCCTACTCCTACGATACGGTTTTGCGGATTTACTATGCACGCCCCCACCTGCGTATTCGGGTCTTTGCTTCGTTGCGCCGAAAGCAGCGCTATCCCCATAAAATATTCGTTCCAAGAAATGTAATCGTTACGTTTTGTCATAATTTTTCCTTTTAGATTTACTTAATTTCATCAAGCATTTTTATACGTTTTTCGTGACGTCCGCCCTCATATTCGGTATCAAGCCAAGCAATGATTATTTTTTTAGCCTCGTCAAAATTCGTAAATCTTCCTCCCAAAGCCAAAATGTTGGCATTGTTGTGCATACGAGATATTTTTGCGTAATCGACACTGTGACAAAGCGCCGCCCGTACTCCTTTTATTCGGTTTGCGGCAATCGAAATTCCAATTCCCGAACCGCAAATAATTATTGCGCCGTCACAAACTTTGTCTGCAACCGCCCGCGCCGCTTTTTCTCCGTAAATCGGATAATCGACGCTTTCCTCGCTGTCGCATCCGCCGTCGGTTATTTCAATATTTCGGCTCTTTAAAAAATTGATAAGTTCTTGCTTAAGTTTGTATCCGCCGTGGTCGCTTGCGACCATTATTTTCTTGAACGTCATAAAAATTCCATTTCAAAGTTTCTCTGTAAAAATACTTTTCGGCAAAAAAGAAAAGCGAGACTATGCGCCGTGTTTATTCCCCGAAAACTATTTTGTTTTTAATCATTTCCTCGCGCGATTTTATTTTCAGTCTAAGGTATTCCATGGGTCTGTCGCCTTTTATTCTGTTGCAAGAGCCGCACAATAACTGATAG
>JAIRUI010000130.1 GCA_031254455.1 Chitinispirillales bacterium
GCCGACAAGGAGCAGAGAATGCGATATGAATCACGTTTGAAGATGCAGCGTGATATTTGGTCGTTTGAAGATGCGGCGGAAAGGAAAGGAAGACAGGAAGGAAGACAGGAAGGAAGACAGGAAGGAAGACAAGAAGGAAGACAAGAAGGAAGACTGGAAATTCTTAATATTTTACAACAACAAGGATATGACATTAGCTTGATTAAAAATAAACTACCTGAATGAATTGGGTAAATGTTAAGCAAAATCTGTGGTTTTTGGATTGGCTTGAATTTATAAATATTGTCGATACAAGAAATAGAATGCCTGTAAAACACCAAGCAACAAAAAAAGAGCCTCGAAAAACCGAGACTCTTAAAATAAACATCTCAAAGGTTCAGATATGAAAATTCTTCGGTGATATTCAGTTTTTTGTTTTTTAACTTTGTGCGGTTTAGTATTTTTTTAGTGCGTAAAAGGAGAATAAAAATGATTGAAAAAGTAATGTCTCTATATTTGGACACATCAATTTTTGGCGGGTATTTTGACGATGTATTTATGCAAGATACTCGCCCGCTTTTTCAAAATATAAAAGACGGGAAATATATCGCTTTTATTTCAAGTTATGTTATTAAAGAATTGAAAAACGCACCGGATAAAGTAAAAAAACTTTTGGAAGATTTAAATTTTAAATCGCTTGAAGTTTCATCAGAATGTGAAAATTTAGCCGATGAATACATAAATGAAAACGTCGTCGGAGAAACAAGCAGAGACGATTGCCTTCACATCGCGACGGCAACGATAAATAATATTGATATTTTAGTTAGTTGGAATTTTAAGCATATTGTAAATATTCAACGAATAAAAGGATATAATTCCGTCAATATGAAAAAAGGATATAAACAAATAGAAATTAGAAATCCAAAAGAGGTGGTAATTTATGGAGCTGAATAATGAATGCTTGAAAGATTTTCATTGTGTAGATTTTTTTCGAAAAATCAAAGATGAAATAAGCGCTGAATTAAATGCTATGACTCCAGAGGAAAGACACATCTACAATGAACAAGTTAATGCTGAAGCGCGCGATTTTTTAAGAAAAATTAAAAGAGAGGCGGTGAAATAAAAAAAGGAGAGAGCGAATGATACCGTCATTCGGAGGATACCACGACAATTAAAAATCCAAAAGATATGGTGATTTATGAAACAGAGTAACCAGAACGAATTGTATAGAGGGTTTTCAATAACGAAAAACATTGTGGAATAAACGAAAAAATAAGATAAACTCTCGCCGAACACAAAAAAAGAGTCTCGAAAAACCGAGACTCTCAAAATAAAACCTCAAAGGTTCAGATATGAAAAATTTCCGTTAATATTCAGTTTTTTGCGGGATTCTATTTTTGTCTTTAAAAGTATTTCTAATTGCTTGTGTGCTGTTTTGTTTAATAAAACAATTCGTTGGTTTTGCGGTAATTTTTGTTCTATCAAAATCGCATTATAACTTTCTAAATTCGCAAGCACCAAAAGTTGTTCTACGCTTGCGTAATCACGCATATTGCCTTTTTTGCCGAAATTCTCTGTTTTCCATTCTTCGGCTGTTTTGCCAAACAATGCAACATTTAACATGTCCGCTTCATTAGCATAAACATAAAAATTTGCTTTTGCGTAAGCTGAGGCGCTATCAAGTTTTCTTTAATTGCATCGGTATGAATACGATAATTGACTTTAGCAAGTTCTCTTTTCGCTGTCCATTCAAGTTCTTTTTGTTCATTGGTTTTAAGGCGTTGAAATTCTTTTATTATATATAATCTAAACTCAACAGACACCCAATTTGCAAATTCCATAGCAATATCATTATGTGCATAAGTTCCGCCATATTTACCCGCCGATACGATTATTCCTACTGCATTCGTATTTTCTATCCATTTCATAGGTGAAAGCACAAAGCTGTTAAGTCCGGCTTCTTTTCTAAACCCGTCGAATTCGACGGGTTTAAAATTCGGATTGTTCAATCCCTCCCAGATACCCAGAAATTCGATTGTCATACGGTTACGCAGCCAATTTCTTATAACATCGTTTGGATTTTCGGAGTTTTTATATTTTGCTATATCGGTAAGGGAAATATAATTATCCTGTTCTATCGTCTTATATCCGACATCAATACCTTTTACGTTTACTTTGGCCGCCATATTATAAACTCCAACTATTAAACAATACATCGAAAAATACTATTATGTTCTCAAAAAACGTAACAAAGAAATTATAAAAAATTAAGAAATATTATAAACTTATAAATTTGGAAGTGCAATAAAGAAAACAAGAACACTATAAACAAGATAAACTCTCGCCGAACACAAAAAAAGAGTCTCGAAAAACCGAGACTCTCAAAATAAAACCTCAAACGTTTAAAAAACGCTTATCTCCAATTAGGAACGAGCCTTCCGAGTTCATCAGTAGTCCCATTACTGTTTGTGCTCCCGTTAACCAATCGCTCATCCATCTCATTAATGGTAAGATCCATGCCAGAAAGCGCTTGCCCCAATGCTACTCTCAACGCCGCCTTGCCAATAAAATCCGATCCTCCTGAAACAACATCAAAATTGTAATATCTTGAACCGGGGTTTTGGTCGAAACCTATCTCTTTCCATCCAAAGTCCGCAGATACCGCTGTGCCGCTAAGTGCACAATTTGTAAAAGTATCTTGTTCCGCCTTAAACGCATGCTGCATGTTTGCGATAGTGCCCAAAATCTGCGGACCTTCGCCAGCTTTCGCTTTATTCGTCGCAGCCATCATTTTCGGAATGGCGACCGCCGCCAATACGCCGATGATTACTATGACCACCATTAACTCGACCAATGTAAAACCGCTCTTCTTGCTCATAACATACTCCCTTTAAAAATGTTAAACAAGTGATAATAATTTTTTATGAAATAGAATCGACACTCGTCGTTATTCTCAAAATTCACATTTACAATATACTATATAAATTTTAAGTTTTCAAGGGGGGAAGCCAAAAAAAACGAATTTTTTTGTTAAATCGTTTTTTTGTTTTCTTTTCCGCCGCCCCCAAAAAACGTTCATAAGAAATACGCCGACGACGTTTTAAGCGTATAAACCCACTCGTCAAACTTGTCGGGAAGTATCAAAATAATATTCAGGATGTAAATTACCGTTGTCGGACGGCGGGTTTAAACTTTGAGAAAACGGAATATACTCGATCGTTCTTTCCATATTTGCCTCCTCAATCCGCTATTTCTTTTAAACGCGCTTTAATTTCGTTGTCTTTCAACGTCTCTTTTTCAGTTTTGTCATAAATTCCAAGTAAATACAATGTTTGTTTTACAGTATAGAGAAATGTTATTACTCTTGCTCCGCCGCTTTTACCTTTATTTTTACTTTTTATTGCTAAACGAACTTTGTAACAGTCATTCCCGATAGATTCTCCAGATTGCGGTTCTTCCTGTAATTTTTTAAGCAAGGCGGCATAATCTTGTTTTATCGACGCATATTTTTTTACAAGGCGTTTAAGTTCTTTTTCAAATAACGGCGTAGTAATTATATTATAATTCATCAAGTAAATCCCAAGCGGATTTTAATTTAATTTCACCTTTCATATGCGCCTTTACTTGTTGAACCGATTCCTCAAGTTCATCCAAAAAAATCGCTTTTTCATCATGAACAGAAATTGAATCCGGACTGATAAACGATAGATTTTTAAATAATGCCGTCAAGAGCGGTACTTGTCGATTGGGAATATTATTTAAAGTTATTTGTCGCATAAAACCTCCTTTTTTAATTTTTGTTTCCTCGTTTATTTTTTTTAACTATTTTTATTCCTCTAAATATATTATATGCCTTTTCTAAAAGATATGTGTTTTTGGCGCAGGCGATTTATGTCGGACATGTTTTTGTAAAAAAATTTTAGTAATTAAATAACGGTGAATTAAAAATATTGAAATCCTCTTGACATGTTTAAAAAAATGTAGTATATTATTACGACGTACTTAATACAATTTAGACGGAGATAAAGTAAAGAAATTCTTAAAATAAACCGTATAAGGGGAGTTTTTCTAATTTAATGAACGACGGCGAAACACTTGAAAACGACGATCTGTCGAAATTATTGAGATACATAAAGTCAATAAACCAAAGAATAAAATTCCAAAAAGAAAAATTCTCGGAAAAATCAAAAATTTTTGATTTTGATTACGATATTCAGAACTTTGAGCTTATACCGATTCTCAAGTTTTTTAGATAATGAAGTCGGCGGATAAAATTTGCCTAAAACATTAAGATAATAGATAATTAAAATTATTCCGCATATTTATAAAGCGGAAAAAGATTTAACATAAATATTGAGAGGAAAGAATGAAAAAATTTTTATCGATTTCGGTTTTTATATTCGCCGTTTCTTTCGCCGCGGACAACTCGGCGATTTTTACCGGCGTATGGTGCGTCGAGAACGAAAACATGAACATTACCTTTATCGGAAAAGATTCGGTCAGGTTTTGGGCGGACGACGACGCTTCCGTTAACGGAAGCGGACGTTATTCTTTTAACGATTCGCTTTTAATCGCGGAATTGGAGAATTCGGGAATGAAAATGAAAATCACGTACAAGTATTCAAAAACCGACAAAGGGGTTAAGGCGGCGACACGATCGCTTATCGTAAACGCGGATACGATAAAAGCGAATCCGAATCCGATTTTTTTAACGAGGTGTGCGCAAAATTCAAAAAAAGGAAGTAAGTAATGGCGAAAAATTACATTGTTACGGGCGGTTCGCGAGGAATCGGAAAGGCTATAGTGGAAAAACTCGTCAACGAAGGGAATCGTGTCGTTTTTAACTACAACGCAAGCGCGGCATACGCAAACGAGATAGTAAAAAATCTCTCAAAAGACGGGATTGTCGTCAAAGCGTTTGCGGCGGACGTTTCGGATTTCGAGCAGGCGAAAAATTTTATCGATAACGCTCGCGGCGTCTTCGGCGGAGTTATCGACGGTCTTGTAAACAACGCCGGAATTACGCGCGACGGTCCGCTTGCTATGATGGAAACTCAAAATTGGAACGATCTTATAAACATAAATTTGACGGGATATTTTAATACGACCAGAAACGTCGTTATGGATTTGGTTAAAAGCTCCGGAGCTATTGTCAATATCACTTCCGTAAGCGGAATTTCGGGGATGGCCGGTCAAACGAATTATTGCGCGAGCAAACACGGCATTATCGGCTTTACGCGGGCGCTTTGCAAGGAACTGCGCAAAGTTCGCGTAAACGCGGTCGCTCCCGGATTTATAGAGTCCGACATGACCGCAAAATTAGACGCGGAATATTTAAAAGAGATGAAGAAACGGATTCCGCTTAAACGATTGGGAAAACCCGAAGAAGTCGCGGAATTGGTCGCGTTTCTGCTTTCCGACAAAGCCGGATATATTTCCGGTCAGGTATTTACTATAGACGGCGGGATGACCGCGTAATGAAGAAACTGCTTTTCCCGCTTGCGCTTTTCTTGCTTATCGGGTGCTTAAAACAGCCTAAAAAAGAACTTTCGCAGGAAGAGAAGGCTACGCAAACCGAAGCGGCTCGAAAAGCCGACTCTTTGATTAATTTCTCAAAAAAAGTGATAGAAACCCGAGATTTGGCGCAGTCGTTTGCGGGAATTCACAATCATCTTATGGGATCGGGGAATCTCGCTTTTGACGCTCATCAGGATCCTGTAAAAGCCCGGCGAATGATGAAAAATTACGCAAAACTCGCCGAAAGATACAGAGAATACGCTCCGAAAGTTGAAGAAGCGCGGCGCAAAATGATACAATCGTACAAGGAATCGGTCAAAGAAGAAGAGGCGAGAATTTACTAAAACTCGTCGTAAAGTCCGCTTATCGAACAATCTTTATTAGTGTACATTATCGCGCTTGCAAACAAATCCGCCACCGAAACTATTTCTAAATTTTCGTATTTTTTTTCTTCCGGAACAAAAACCGTATCCGTAATAACCAATTTTTTAATCGGAGAATCTTCAATTCTTTTTTTGGCGTTTCCGGACAAAACCCCGTGAACGCAGTAAGCCTGGATATCCTTTACGCCGTTTTTTTCAAGCATTGAAGCCGCTTCGATAAGCGAACCGCCGCTTGCGACCTCGTCGTCGAAAATAAACGCTTTCTTTCCTTTAACGTCGCCGATAATATTGTCCATTTTTGCGGTTTCGCTGTGGTCGTTTCTGCGTTTATCCAAAATAGCCAGCGGCAAACCCAATCTTTTCGCATAATGTCCCGCATGTTTTGCGCTTCCCGCGTCTGGGGCTATTACCACTCCGTCCGTTAAATCGCCGTTGTTTATTTTAGAGCAGGCGTCGCACAAAATTTTTCCGGCTAAAAGATGGTCGCAGGGAATGTTGAAAAAACCTTGAATTTGAGGAGAATGCAGATTCATAGTCATAACGCGGTCGGCTCCGGCCGCTTCAAGAAGGTCGGCGACAAGTTTTGCGGTTATGGAAATTCTCTTTTCGTCTTTTTTATCGCTTCTAACATAAGGATAATACGGCGTAACGGCGGTAATCCTGGACGCGCTGGCATGGCGTGCGGCGTGAATCATGATAAGAAGTTCCATAAGCCCGTCGTTTACCGGAACGCATGACGGTTGAATTATAAATACGTCTTTTCCGCGTACACTGTCCTTGTAAGCGATTTTTATGTTTTCGTTACTGAATTTCATAATGTCGATTTCGCCGAGTTCCACTCCCGCTTTTTTGGCAATCGCCGCCGCTAAAGGACGATTTGCGTTACCTGAAAAAATTTTCAAATCACCTATCATAGAAAACTCCCAAAATGTAAAAAATATGCAAATATTCTGCGAGAAAATATTTTTGTTTAGACGAAAATAGCAAGTTTTTCTTTTGTTTTGCAAAATAATTTGTTTCGGCGTATAGTAAATGTTGTATTTTCAACGTGGGAATTTGTTAATCAGTTTTTAATTTAATCGGAGATTTTATGAACGCGCCTATCGTCGAAATGTTGGTTAAATCCGGACCGGTCGGTCTTGCGGTTTGCTGGACGCTTCTTATCGCGTCGCTTATTTCTTGGGTTGTGATAATCAACAGGTTTTTTTATTTGAACTTTGTAAGCGGAGCGGTAAAAAAATTCAAATCCGAATTTGAAAACCTGAAGTCGCTTAGAGAATACAAAGACGTTCCTCCGCGGCTTAGAGAATCTTATGCCGGAATCTTGATCGGAAATTACATTATGGAATTTAACCGGATCGCTCAAGACTTGAGAAATAAATCCGGCGAAAGTTTATCGTTTTATTTTGAACATCAGACCGCTATCGCCCATGAAAAAGTGCAAACGGAAACAAGCAAAACGGCTCGTCGGCTTAACTGGGGACTGCACATTTTGGCGATAATGAGTTCGACCGCTCCGTTTGTCGGACTTTTCGGAACCGTTTGGGGAATTATGGATTCGTTCTTTGAAATAGGAAACAAGGGTTCCGCTTCGCTTACCGTCGTAGCCCCGGGTATCGCCGAAGCGCTTATAACGACAGTCGCCGGACTTGTCGTGGCGATTCCGTCCGTAGTGTTCTATAATTTGTTTATTCATAAAGCGGAAAGAATAGAAGACGACCTTGACGACTGTTCGGAATTGGGCTTTGCAAAATTGAAAGAAGAGCTGCTGCTTGTTATAGACCGTAAAATCTGATTCGGAAAGGTTTGTTTATATGCCAAAAAGAAAAAGACGAAAAAGAACTATTGAAAGCACGCTGAATCTTACGAATATGATAGACGTGATTTTTGCGCTGCTTATCATATTTATGATAACCGCGCCTATGATGACGCAGGGGGTTCAGGTAAATCTGCCGCGCGCCGACGCCGAAAACATGGAAATCGACCAAACGATTATCGAAATAGCCATTACCAAAAAAAATGAAATATATATCGATAAAAAAAATGTCGCGCTGAATAAATTCGGAACGGAATTTCGTAACGTGTTTCAAAACCGTTTCGATACGCCTATTTATGTTTCCGCCGACAAAGAAGTGCCTTACGGTCTTTTTGTAAAAGTTATTTCGGAAGTACAGAAATCCGGCGGAGTAAAGCTGGGCTTTTTAACCGAACCTCTTGAAAAAGAGTAAAAATGTCCTCTGTCGTTAAATTTTTAGACGGTGAAGACAATCCGAAAGCGGTTCCGTTCATACTTACGCTTTCGATAGCGGTTCACATCGCCGTGTTTATCGTGGTTCCTTTTCTTGTAAGTCTGCACTGGAAACCTAGAATTTTATCGCGTCCGCCTACATTTGAAATAATTCAGATACAAACGCCTCAACCGCAAAGACCTCAACCCAAACACGTACAACCCGCCGCACGTCCTCAGCAAGCGCCTCGGCCGGTCGTGCAGGAACCTAAAATAGAACCGAAACCGAGCGTCGAAAAGAAAATAGAGCCTAAAAGACAGGATACGCCAAAACCCGGCGCCGCGTCCAAACCGGCTGAAGAAGATATTTCAGATTTGGAAAGTTTGTTTGCCGAGCCGACAACGTCGTCTTCCGTATCGCTGCAGATTTCCGAGCCGTTTGAGTATCAATGGTACCTCGACCAATTACAAAGCAAAATCAAAAACAGATGGAAACCGGCGGCAAACGAAAAAGGCGAGGTTATAGTTCAGTTTGTCATAAGCCGTAACGGCTCGATGAGCGGACTGAAATTGATAAGCCCTTCGGGAAGAGGACTTTTAGACAGGCAGGCTATGCAGGCGGTCGAAATGTCCGCGCCTTTCGCTTCTTTACCGAGCGGTTTTTCGGGACAATCGCTGACCGTGAATTTGACCTTAAAGCCGCAAAAATAAATTTTACCGCGTCGGCGTAACGTATTTTTCCGGTGAAACACCTTGAAAAGGAACAAAAAGCATGAAAAAATTATTTGCGTTGTTTTTAACCGTCATTGCCGTTTATTCGCAAAAACAGGTATCTTTGGAAATTTCCGCCGATCAAAGCGGCGTTATTCCGATAGGAATCGTAATATTCCAGCCTGCCGGCAACAGCGAACCGATGGAAGACATCCGCCCATGGATGACAATCGCAAACGATTTGGATTTCACGGGAAATTTTTCGGTAAAAAAACTTAACGAACTCGATTCTGTAAAATTACTTCAGGAACAAATACCGGTTTATATTACGGGAACCTATCTTAAAGTAGGCGATACCGTAACTCTAGATATTTATTTATACGATTCCGGCGCTAAGGATTTACTGCTTGGAAAATCATATAACTTCCATAAAAAAGATGTAAATCTTGCCGCTCACAAATATTCATGCGCAGTCCACAAAACCTTACTGGGCGAAGACGCTCCCTATGAGAGCAAAATTGTTTTTGTTGAAAAAACGAAGGGGAACAAAAACGTCGTTATCTGTGATTATGACGGACAAAACAAACATTATTTGACAAAAGGAGGAATTAACATTATGCCGTCTTTTATCGACGATAAAAATATTTTATGCGTTTCTTACGACAGAGGAAAGCCGGATATTTATTCGATAAACACGCAGCAAGGTAAAAAAACCTCAATCGTTGCGACGCGCAAAGTCGAAAGTTCTCCTAATTATTCGGAAATTAACGGAAGAATTGCGTTCGCCTCTTCAAAAAGCGGAAATATGGAAGTTTACAGCATAAACAAAGACGGAAGCGGCGAGCAGCGAATTACGGTCGGCAATTCGATAAGTACCGCGCCTAGTTGGTCGCCTAACGGTTATAAAATCGCGTTTGTTTCCGACAGAAGCGGTTCTCCGCAAATTTATGTAGCCGATAGAACCGGAGCGAACGTTCAAAGAATTACTTACGGAGGCTCATATCACGATTCTCCCAGTTGGTCGCCGGACGGCTCAAAAATCGCATATACGGCGCAGCGCAACGGGAAAAAAATGATCGCGGTAAGTTCTGTAAACGGCAACGACGAAGAGTTAATAACGGCGTCGATTGCGGGAGCGCAGGAATATCCCAGTTGGTCGCCGGACGGCTCTCATGTTTTATTTACTTTGGGACAGGGCGATAAGACCGATATTTGCGCAATACGCCTTAAAGACAAAAAATTGATTAAAATAACAAACAGCGGCAACGCCGAGCAGTCAAAATGGTCGCATTTTTAAGATGAAATTTTAATTCCAAAATTTCAAACTCTTATCGTTGATTTCAACCGCTTCGCCGTTTAGTTTGAACGTAGCGATATCTCTAACTCTTTTTCCCGCTGTTCCATATTTCCTCGCTTTTATTAAGAATATTATTTACAAAATAATATTCGCCCAAAAAACAAAACGGAGAGCGAAAGTTTCCGTCCGTCTCAAAACGCAACGCCAAAGCGATAACATTGTCGGGTTTTCATAGGAATTGTGTTTCAAGATGCAACATTTATTGAAATGGCACAATATTTGACTAAATAAGGCGAACCGGATAATAAATAGGAGGAAAAATTGAGAGGAAAAAAGCAAGTGTACGAAGACGAACAAAAAGATTCTTCGAAAAAATTTGAGGAACAAACTCAAAAAAAAGAAGATAATGCAAATGTTTTATCCGAACAAATTGAAGCGCATAAAGATAAATATATCCGTTTAATGGCGGAATTTGATAATTTTAAAAAACGTACGGCTGTCGAATATGCCAAAATGGTAGAAAGCGCCAACAAAGCGTTGATATCGGATTTGATTGAAATCCGTGAAACTTTTGAACGGGCGTTTATTTCTAATTCGCAAACCGACGCAAACGCGTTTAAAGACGGTATGAAATTGATATATAATAAGTTTGACGAAATTTTAATTAAGCACGGATTGGAGGCTTTCGGAAATGTCGGAGAAAAATTTGACCCCGCTTTGCACGACGCAATGATGAAACAGCGCGACGCGGAAATTCCGGAAGAATATATTTTGACGATTTTTGAAAAGGGATATAAATTGAAAAATAATATTATACGACATGCAAAAGTCGTGGTTAGCGCCGGAAACTAAAACTAAAATAAACAAGGAGTGTTTTATGGGTAAAATTATCGGTATTGATTTGGGAACGACAAATTCCTGTGTGGCTGTTATGGAAGGCGGGAAGCCTGTCGTAATTGCGAATGCGGAAGGATTAAGAACGACGCCGTCGGTCGTCGCGTTTACGAAAGACGGACAGAAATTGATCGGAGATATCGCTCGCCGTCAGGCGGTGACTAATCCGGAAAATACAATTTATTCTATTAAAAGATTTATGGGACGTCGTCATAACGAGGTCGATTCGGAAGAAAAACTAGTGCCGTATAAAGTTGTCGGAGCGAGCGACGAACTTGTAAAAGTAGATATTTTGGGGCAGAAATACACTCCGCCGGAAATTTCGGCGATGATCTTGCAAAATCTTAAAGCAAGCGCAGAGGCGTATTTGGGAACCGCAATTTCAGAAGCGGTCATTACGGTTCCCGCATATTTCAACGACGCTCAAAGACAGGCGACAAAAGACGCCGGTAAAATCGCAGGACTTGACGTAAAAAGAATTGTTAACGAACCGACGGCGGCAAGCTTAGCTTACGGTTTGGATAAAAAGAAAAACGAAACTATTGCGGTTTACGACCTTGGCGGCGGAACCTTCGATATTTCGGTTTTGGAAATCGGAGACGGAGTTTTTGAGGTAAAATCCACAAACGGCGATACACATTTGGGCGGAGACGATTTTGACCAAGTCCTTATCGATTACATCGCCGACGAATTTAAAAAAACCAACGGAATCGATTTGAGAAACGATAAAATGGCTTTACAGCGTCTTAAAGAAGCGGCGGAAAAAGCGAAAAAAGATTTATCGTCGGCAACTACGACAAATGTAAATCTTCCGTTTATCACGGCTGACGCAAACGGCCCGAAGCATTTGGATTTGTCTATAACTCGTGCAAAATTTGAGCAATTGACCGAAAAATTGGTTGAAAAAAGTATCGAACCCTGCCGTAAAGCGATAAAAGACGCTGGAATTTCGGTAGGCGATATTGACGAAGTAATTTTAGTAGGCGGTTCTACGCGTATTCCCAGAGTCCAGGAAAAAGTTAAAGAATTTTTTGGGAAAGAACCTAACCGTTCGATAAATCCCGACGAAGTCGTCGCGCTTGGAGCCGCAATTCAAGGAGCGATTATTTCAGGCGACGATTCCGTTAAAGACGTTCTTTTGCTTGACGTTACCCCGCTTTCTTTGGGAATAGAGACGCTTGGCGGAGTAATGACGAAACTTATTGAAAGGAATACTACCATTCCTTGTAAAAAGAGCCAGATTTTCTCTACGGCGGCGGACAATCAACCGGCGGTTTCAATTATGGTTTACCAAGGCGAACGTGAAATGGCGGTTCATAACAGGCTGCTTGGAAAATTTGATTTGGCGGACATTGTTCCCGCGCCTCGCGGAGTTCCGCAAATTGAAGTTACGTTCGATATAGACAGTAACGGGATCTTGCACGTATCCGCAAAGGACAAAGGAACCGGCAAAGAGCAAAAAATTAAAATCGAAAGTTCAAGCGGTTTAAGCGAGGACGAAATCAAAAGAATGGTAAAAGACGCCGAAGCGAATGCCGAAGCGGATAAAAAAGAAAAAGAAAAAATTGAAATTAAAAATCAGGGAGAACAAATAGTTTTCCAAACTGAAAAGGCGCTTAAAGAGTCGGGAGCGAATCTTCCGGACGATTTGAAAAAACCTGTTGAAGACGCTGTCGCGGAACTTAAAAAAGCGATAGAAGCGAATGACACTGAAAGCATTCAGAAAAGTATTGATAAAGTAAGCCAAGCGGCAAGCGCGTTTTACCAAGCCGCGCAAACGGCGCAAACGGCGCAAGCGCAGCAAACCAATACCGGCGGCGAAGCGGCGACCGAAAAAGCGGCGGAAAACGCAACGGCCGAAGAAGCGGAATTCGAAGTTGTCGACGACGACAAGAAAGAATAAGATTGTAACAAAAGGGGCGGGTTTTGCCTTGCCCCTATTCCCCATTGAATAGAAAGGAGGGATATATGAAGCAGTTAGTTATTTTAACGTGTGCGATTGCAATAACGGCGTTTGTGTATTTAGTCGGGAAAACACAGTATATAAAAGGCAAGAAATTCGGATGACAAATAAAGCTTGTCGGGGCGTAATATTTTTACGCCTTTTTTATCTATCCTCTTATATGTTGATGCGCTCAAGTTCAAAAGTCATTCTGTGGCGTTTACACGACGGTCTTTGTGTAATCCATTCCGCTAACGCATTCATTGACTCTCTGACAACAATCTCGTTCGAATCGTCGAAAGGCTCGCTTTTTATCACGGGATTTATTATCCAATCAATAAATTTTAATTCTTTATCAGTATAAACTTTCATTTCTAACCGCTTCATTTTCCATTCCTTTTTTGAGATTGTCATAACAAAAAATAATAAACAGCCATCGGTTTATGCAAATTAATTAAAAATCCGAAAAAAGATACCGATTCTTTACAAATTCTTCCGGCAAATCGGAATCAACGCTTATTTTCTCCCCGAAAAGAGAAAATTCCAAGTTTGCGCAGTGTAAAAGATGACGGTTTGTTTCAATGGGGATTATGTCGTTTTTTTTACAAAAATTTATATATTCCTCCATACTTAATCCGTAAGCCGTATCTCCGACTATAGGAACGCTTATATGCGCCAGATGAATACGAAGTTGATGAGTTCTGCCGGTTTTTGGAAACAGTTTCACAAGAGAATGTCCGTTTGCCGATTTTATTGTCTCGTAAAATGTCTGACATGGCTTTCCGTCATGTAAGTTCACTTCACAAAATCGTCCGTTATTATTGTTGTTTTCGGCGTTTTTCATAATTTTTGCTATCGGAACCGAGATTTCACCGTAAAGCGGATTGGGCGTTCCCAAAACGACGGCGAAGTACGTTTTTTTTACACTTCGGTCTGCAAACTGCCGCAATAACTCTTTTAGGGCGTTTTTGTTTAGCGAAATAAGAACTATTCCCGAAGTATTTTTATCCAATCGATTTACAATGTCGGCGGTAGGAAACGGCGGCTCATGCAATTCGCGAAGGTGATATATAAGATTGTTACGAAAATTTATTCCGTGTTTGTGAACCATAAGCCCAAACGGCTTGTCTATCGCAAGAAAATTATCTGTCCGTTTAATTATTTTGTAATTAAAATTCGCTTCCGGTTCGTCAATATCCGGCATATCGTAAACAATAATATCTTTATGAAAAATTATAGATTTTTCATGCAATACTTTCTCGTTTCTAATAAAACGGCTTTCTAAAATCCGTTCTTTCCAGATTTCACGTTCAAGATATGTAAAACGCGTCGCAAGATAATCAATCAGTGAAAAACCGTTGAACGTTAAAGGAATCTTTGACGAAATTTTCATAATTATTAAAACAATTCCGCTTCAAGCATTGCGCACCAAGCATGATAAACCGGCAAATGAAGTTCTTGAATTTTGTGTGTTTTGTTTTCGGAAACGATAACGCTGCAATCGGCAAGTTTTGCAATTTCCCCGCCGTCGTTGCCCAAAAGTCCGACGGATTTTATTCCAAGAAATTTAGCGATTTTAACCGCTTCAAGCGCATTTTGCGAATTTCCCGAAGTACTTACGGCGACAAGCAGTCCGGCGATATTTTTGTAAGCGAAAACTTGTTGCGCAAAAACCATACTTTGATCGATATCGTTTGCGCAAGCGGTAATAATTCCTGTCTGGCTTACAAGCGAGATGGCGGGTATCGCTCTTTGAAGTTTATTGGAAATTTCACCGAAACCCGCATTTATAAATTTTTGATTTTCATTTTCCGGCAACGTTCTTTTTTGCATAAATCCTTTCATAAGCTCTCCGACAATATGTTCGCAATCGGCGGCGCTTCCGCCGTTTCCGCAAACTAAAATTGTTTTATCGTTCTTATACGCTTTTATGCCTAAATCAAAAAATTCGCCGATATTTTCTTTGCATCCCTGCAAAATCGGATAATTTTCAAAGAGTTCGTTAAAAATTTTCTGCGTTACCGCTTTCATTACAATTTCTTTCAATAGGAATCATGTGTAAAATATTATTTTCCGGCGATAAATAAAGTATTTTCCGCCGAAAGCGAACGAAGTAATGATAAAAGCAAACAATATTTCAAAGAAATTCGGAACAAAAGAAATTTTGTACAACGTTTCGTTTGAGATTTTACCCGGCGAAATTTTAGGGCTCGTCGGTTTGAACGGCGCGGGGAAAACAACGCTCGTCCGTCTGCTTTTGGGCTTAATAAACGCAGACAAAGGAACCTCGCAAATTCTTGGAGAAATTCCTACGCCGAAAAATTCGTCTATCTTGCGGAAAACAGGAATAGTCCTTGAAAACGACGGGTTTAATGCGAATTTAACTTTTCGCGAAAATTTGAACTTTTTTGCAAAAATAAAAAGAGTGAAAAAAGACGACTTGCAAAAATATATCGACGAGAATTGCACCGAATTAGACGCTAAAAAAACGCCCGTAAAATTTTTTTCCAAAGGCGAAAGAATGCAGTGCGCTATAGCAAGAGCGTTTTTAGGCGACCCGAAAGCCGTTATTTTAGACGAACCTACGACAGGTCTTGATTATGAGCAATGCGAAAAATTTTTTAAAATTGTCACAAATTCACAAAAAAACGGCGGCGCCGTAATAATAAGTTCGCATAATTTTTTCGCCGTCGGCAGACTATGCACAAAAATTGTCGAGTTAAAAGACGCAAAAATAAGCGAAATTTCAAAAAATTTTCTAGAAGAAAAGAGAAAATATGGATGATTTTCTAATAATTTTTAAACACGAATTAAAATCATTGACAAAAAGCGCAAAATCTACAATTTTATCGCTTGCTTTGGTGTCGTTTTTTTGGGGACTTTTTCTTTCCAACAATATTCTAGATTATAACAAGTCGATAATCTGGATAATAGTTTCCGCGTTTGTCGCATCCGCCGGTTTCGCAAACGTTTCTTTTGCACGCGAACGGCTCGCCGGTTCGTGGGAAATTCTTTTGGCAAGCGGAATTTCACGAAGAACAATATTTTGGGCTAAATTCGCTTTCACGCAAACCGCCACGTTTTTTTGCGGAATAATAACTTTGACAATAGCGTATTCGGTTCTGTGGTTTTTTTTCTCTTTCCTGCCGTATTATCAGTTTTTTATTAATGTTTTATCGTTTTTCTGCGCCGCTTTAAGCATAAACGCTCTAAGCGCTTACTTTACCATAATAAACGTAAATATGCGGGCGATACAACTTATAAATATGTCCGTTATGTCTGTTTGTATAACGGCTATCGCCTACGTTTTACCATACTTGATTTCGACCGTTCCCGTGTTAAATCTTTACGCAAACCGCTTTGGAATTATTGCAATTTTGACAATGATAATAATTACGATTCCTGCGATTGCGGCGTTACTTTTGTGCGACAAAACGCTTTTTGACGACAAAACAACGCTCCCGATCGTTTATTAGTCGGATACTATCCACGCACCTTTTGTTCCGCGGTTCATAATAGCGTAAATCGTTTCCTCAATGAATTCATAAACAGAATCGTTTTTACTCAATTCCGCTTCTATACCGAGTAAAAAAGTCATTACCATTTCACGATCGTCGTGTTCTAACAAACTTCTAACGAACCAAATCCTTACGTTCGGAGAAAGTTCTTGATTAAGAATAAATTCGCGGTACAAATTTTCCGTTTGAGGAAACGTTTTCGCTATTTCACTCCGCTGTTCAACGTTTGCATAAATCTGTGAATTACTGATTTTAGATAAATTATTCGCAGTCGAATTAAACAATAAAAGAGACGACGCCAACGGAACATCCTGACTAAGCGTCATTTTTACTCCGTAATATTTGTATATATAAGCCGACGCGGTCAGTTTTTCTATAGGATTTCCCGAAATAACTTTTACTCCCATAAGTTTTAGTATCGTCGTATCTGTAATTTCCGAAAGGCATGTAAAAAGCGCATTGCGCACGGAATCATATTGACCGATATTCGGAGCGCAGATTTTTACCAGCGTGTCAAGCGAAACCCTTTTTTCCCGCACAAGCCATTTTTCTAAATAATAATCGCCGCTGTCGGCAAGAATTTGTTTGCTTTTTTTAATAATTTTATCCTGTGAATACGGAGGAAGCGAACAATTTAAAAATAAAAAAATAAAAACAAAAATTACCGATTCGAAAAAACATCTCATATAACGACCTTCATCTTAAAAACTGTCAAATCCGTCCGCCGCTCTGTCTGAGGCTCCGGAAATTCCGCCGACGACTTTGAGCTCAAAGTCGTCTGGATTGCTCGCAAACGCTTTCGCTATGTCAAATTCTACTAAATCGTTTCTGTAAAGTTGTTCAAGCGACTGGTCAAACGTTTGGCTTCCATATATTTTATTTCCTGCGGCAATCGCTTCGTTTATCATTTTTAATTGATCGGGATTTTTTAGGCATTCCTCTACGTTAGAATTATTTATCATGATTTCACAAGCGGGAATTAAGCCGCCGCCTTTTTTGGGAACAAGGCGCATGGAAATTACCGCCGCAAGAACGCTTGAAAGCATAAGTCTAATTTGATCGTGCTGATGATACGAGAAAAACGAAACCGCACGCGACACCGTTTCGGTCGTATTCATCGTGTGCAAAGTACTCAAAACCAAATGTCCCGTATCGGCGGCGGTAAGAGCCCCCATCATTGTCTCCTCGTCTCGAATTTCACCTAGCAAAATCACGTCGGGATCTTGACGCATCGCCGCTTTTAACGCTTCAAAATATGAGCTCGTGTCCGTACCGACTTCACGCTGTGCAATTGTCGCCATTTTATTTCTATGCAAAAATTCTATAGGGTCTTCTATTGAAATAATATTGACTTTTTGATTTGAATTTATTATGTCTATCATTGAAGCCAAAAGCGTAGATTTACCGGAACCCGTGGTTCCGGTGACTAAAATAAGCCCCCTAGGTTTCATTGCGATTTTACGTATAGGTTCCGGAACGTTAAGCGAATCAAACGGAGGAATATCAAATTTTATACTTCTAAAAGCGATAGCCGGAGTGCTTCTCTGACTATAAACATTTATACGATAACGCCCTACGCCAGGAACTGAAAGTCCCGCGTCGATTTCCTGATGGTCTGAGAAATTTTTTATTTGTTCCTGCGTTAAAATTTCTTTCAAAACGCTTTGCATTTCTTCAAGCGTCACATCCGGCATTTTAGCTGGAATAAGCGTTCCATGTATTCTAAAAAACGGCGGGCATCCTACTCGCAAATGTAAGTCCGAAGCGTTTTGTTTCGTCATCGCATTTAAAAGACTTTTGTAGTCCATGTTTATGGCCTTTCTTTATATTTCAATAAAATTTTTTGCCGTTTTTGTTATAATTTCACAAGATTTTTCGCCGACGATAACCATATCTTCTATTCTGACGCCGACAATAGAAGGTATATAAATCCCGGGTTCTATCGTCAATATCATTCCTTCTTCAAGAATAGTTTCGTCACGAGTATTCAAAGCGGGATTCTCGTGAACATTTAACCCTATGCAATGTCCGGATCCGTGACCGAAATTTTCACCGAAACCTTTACCCGCAATAAAATCACGAATCTTTTTGTCCGCTTCATTAGCCTTTACGCCGGCTTTAACCGCGTCCAAACCTATCTTTTGCGCTTCAAAAACAATATTATAAATTTCAACATGTTCTCTTTTGGGTTCTCCAAAACAAATCGTCCGCGTCATATCCGAACAAAATCCGTCAACGGTGCAGCCGAAATCGCTCAGAATAAAATCTCCCTTTTTGAGAATTTTTGTTTTGCTTGGAACTCCGTGAGGAAAAGACGAGTTTTCACCGAAAAGCACTATCGTGTCAAACGCCGATTTTTCGCTTCCGTTTTGAAGTGTAATTATATTTAAAAGCTGCGCCGCCTCAAATTCGGACATACCTTCTTTTATTTGCAAACACCACTGTGAAAACGAAATATCTCCGATTTTAGCCGCTTGTTTAATTGAATTTCTTTCGTTTTCCGTCTTTATATAAAAAAGCGCATTTATTTCTTTTCCGGCGGGAATAAATTTTAAAACATTCTTTATATTTTTTTTGTATATTTCAAAATTTTCAAGCGTCAAAACATTGTCTTGAATCAATAATTTTGAAGATTTTTTTATAATTTTATCTATTCCTTTACAAAATTCACCGTTTTTTATTTCAATAAACTCCCAATTTTCTTTTTCACAAAAATCGGACGCTTTTGTTTTGTACCGAAAATCCGTTAAAAGGAATTTTTGTTCCGGCGAATATAGTAAAAACACGTTTGAAGAATGAAATCCTGAAAAATAACGAGCGGCAAAACCGCCGTTTATTAAAATGTAATCGGCATTAAATTTTTTTAGTAAAATGTTCGCCTTTTCAAATCTGTTAATCATTTTTTCCTTCCGCCGTTTTTAACCGAATGTCTTTCTTTAAGCGTTTCTCTGATATCGTTTTTTATACGTTTGCCTTTAAGCGGTTTTTCCGCAGTCGTTATAGAATTCTTTCGTCTGATTTCTTTTGATTCTATCGAAACCTTTTCGCCGTTTTTCATTCTTTCAATAATTAAATCTATTTCTTTGATTTTCTCCATATAAGCCTCGTTTTCAACGTCTTTTAACATAAGGCGTTCATAAATCTGCTTTGCAAAATTCGGCAATCCCTGTTCTAAATAAATTTGGGCGAAAGTCGGAGTTAAAATATGGTCTGGAAGAATATCGCTTTCTTTTTTTATGGAGATCTCTCCGTCGTCATGCGGTTCTTCATTATATTTGTTTTGACCGACGCTTTCGGATTCAGGTTCAATCGCGACATCGCTTTTTGCAAATTCGTCTTTAGCGGTTTCTTTTGATTCTTCTTGCGCGTCTTCATCCGTTTCTTCATGCTTTTTTGGGGCGGATTGCTTATAAATTTCAAACGAATTATCAAAAGTGTTACTAAAATCATAATCGGAAATTTCCGGAGGTTTCTCCTTTTTTGGAGAAATTAAATCTGTTTGTTCCGCATTACTTTCGTCTTGTAAAATATTTTTTGTCGGCTCAAGCGATTCCTCTTCGGCGTTTTCCAAATTTTCGACGGTTTCGGAGATTAATTCGAACGATTCTTGGCAAGGCGTCGAATCTTCATCCGCTTTTTCTTGTTGCGCTTCATAAACTAATTCACACTCGACATCCGCTTCCTGACTTTCGTTTTCTTGCTGTTCTTCTTCAAAAACGTTCAATGTTTCCGTCTCTTCCACGACATTATCGGTTTCGATTATTTCCGTCTCGCCGGATTCCTCAATAAAATTTTCGATTTCGGATTTTTCTTCAATATTTTCATCCGGCATAACATTAAGTATGCTTTCTTCAAGTATGCTTTCTTCAGGTATGCTTTCTTCTTCTATAAATTCTTCCGGAATTTGTTCCTGTTCCGCCGATTCGCTGATTTTGTCGTCCAAAGAAACATTCAAAAAACTTTCAGAGGTTTCAACATTTTGATCCGTTTCATCAGTATCAAAATTCTCACTTTGTTTTATCGCTTCCGAAATCTCAAGTTCAAGCGACGATTCCAAAGAAGTTTCCGTAGAATTTGCAATTTCTTTTTCAAGATTTAGAACTATTTCCTCGCTTATGGTTTCATTGCTTTTAGAGGCTCCTTTAGAATATGATTCGCTTGCATATTCTTCCCAATTTAAATCGGCGCCTAAAATTTCAAAAATAGTACTCTTACCTGTATTTTTGTGCTGCAGTTTTCCCAAAAGTTGTGTTTTCGGATTTATTCTTATAAGATAATCCGCAAGCGCTTGCGAATTTTCTATATCGCCGCAATCCGAAAGCAATCGCGCTAATATAGAAATCGCCTGCTGATGTGTCGGCTCAATTTTTAGAAGTTCCGTCAACTCGGTCATTGCCGACGAAATGTCGTCTAACTCAATATGGCAAAGAGCCAAAATAAATCTTCCGCTTGTGTAGTCGGGAGATCGCTCGACTCCGTCTTGCGCAATCTTTATCGCTTGTGTAAGTTTTTTAGATAAAAGTAACGTATGTGCGTATCTTGCAAATAACAAAGAATCGGGATGAACACTCAAAAGTTCGTCCATGTAATCAGGCGAAATAACCGATCTGCCCATAAATTCTCCCCAATCAAACGGAAATATTTTGTAAAATACAAAATGTCAAAAGCGTTATGCAATGGAAATTTATTTGCGAAAATTTTCAAAAAGCAATTAAAACCAAAATTCTTCTCAAATCTTATAAATATTCAATTATCCGCGTCGATTTGTTATATTTTATAGCGGTTGGTAAATTGAAAACATGTTAAGCTCAATATTAATCGGGAGGTGTTTCAATGACGAAAATACTTAACGACACATTACTTAACGGCACAATAATAGTATTCTCAGTTATTTTTGCGTTTTTCTTTATCGCTTGTTCAAAGTCACATAAAGATACGGGAAACAATGACGACGAAGACGAAATAGACGGCATAATAGCAAAATTGCCGGAATTACCTGAGGCGACAGGCGGCATGCTTACCGAAGAAAGGTATGATAAAATGCCGAACAAAGAAGTAACCGAAGAAAATTTGCATGAGTTTATCGCAGCGTTTCGCGCCGCAAAAGATTATGAGCGGCTTTTTAGCGTCCCACGAGGAGAAGGCGGTAAAAAAGGAATTTTCAAACGCTTGGAAAGAGAAAAATCGACAAGGGCGAGAGCGGGCGATTTTGAATACGGCGGTTTTACTATTCCGGACGGACAAGGCGACAGCATAATTTGGGAATGGACATATAAATGGACGGAAACGGAAAATGCGGAATTTTACGAATTAATCGAAATGGGGACGGAAAGATATCAAGCGTTTGATTATTCTCAAAGCGGAATTTTGTTTTTGGGACAAGTCGTCTGTTTGTCGTTTTACGAGTATTGGTATGAAGACGAAAAAGAATGGAAAGAAATTAAGGCGGGAAAAGTAAACGGAGAAATTTTATTTAGAGGAGAATTTACAGGCGGCGTAGAATATATGGATCCTTATTACAAGGAAACGCGGAGTTCGGATGTTTATGAAAGGCGATACGGCGGAGAAATTGTTATAAACAGCGGAACAAATCGAATAAAACTTTCCATTGACGATTGGTGGGATTTCCTGTATTTATTATAGACGCCAAAAAAGGAGAAATTATGTTAAAAATTACGGTTTTAATGGTTTTTGTTTTCTTTGCGGCAGTGTTTGCCCAAAACGGACCTCTCGCCAAACTGCCGCCCGATCCGGGAGCGGCAGGAAAAAAAACTGTTCTGGGAATCGACAGCGACGGAGACGGAGTGAGAGACGATATTCAGATTGAAGTAACAAAATTAATTCCAAATGACCCTTATGCGCGTGCAGGGGCTATGTTTTGGTTTGCTATGCAACAGGAACGTTACAAGGCTTATGTAGAAAACCCGAATGAATCGTTTGAATTTTTTTATCCATATTTTATGGGAAGCGGTGCGGGAGCATGGTACTGTATAAAAACAGGCGCTGCAGATTTAATTCCGATTGAAAGACGCTTGATAATGCTTCTAAACATAAAAGAAAGATATTTTGTCGACCAAGAAATAGGCAGAATTGCTAACGGGAAAATGATACGCACTTATAACTATTATCCTGAACTTAAAGAAATGTACGACAGAAGATTCAAAGAGTTTTACGAAAGAGAAAAGGAGAGACAAAAATGAGAAATAGTATAATAATTCTCTTTGTTTTCTTTGCGGCAGTGTTTGCCCAAAACGGACCTCTCGCCAAACTGCCGCCCGACCCGGGAGCGGCAGGGAAAAAAACTGTTCTGGGAATCGACAGCGACGGAGACGGAGTGAGAGACGATATTCAGATTGAAGTAACAAAATTAATTCCAAATGACCCTTATGCGCGTGCAGGGGCGATGTTTTGGTTTGCTATGGAACAAGAACGTTTCAGGGCTTATATAGAAAATCCTAATGAATCGTTTGAGTTTTTTTATCAGTACTTTTTGGGAACTATGGCCGGTACAAGTTACAGTAGGCAAACAGGTGCGAGTGATTTAATTCCAGTAGAAAGACGTCTGGTAATTCTTCTAAATACAAAAGAAAGATTTCTTGTAAATCAAGAAATTGGTAGAATCGTTAACGGGAAAGGAGTTAGGCATTACAGTCATTATCCTGATATTAAAGAAATGTACGATAAAAGATTCAAAGAGTTTTACGAAAGAGAAAAGGAGAGACAAAAATGAGAAATAGTATAATAATTCTCTTTGTTTTGTTGTCGATAAGCATTTCTTATTCGCAGCAAATACGAATACCCGTCTCTTCCGTGAACAGTCCGACAACCATAGAGTTATACAATCTTAAAGGACAGAAAGTTTTTACTCAGGAGCTCTTAAAATATAATTCCGCTCCGATTTCGCTCTCAAATAATTTGAGCAAGCAAATTTACGTTATGCGAATAAAAAACGCTAACAGCGTAATTACCCGTAAATTTACACCCGATACAAAAATACGCTTTGTAGGCAATTTTGCCAATACCGATAAGGTTCCAGCGAACGAAACGGTACGCAATCCCGAAATCTCGTACCAAAAAATGCTTCGTTCGGAAACGCTCGGCGATTCCGTAACGAACATAATTTTTATAAATGGAATGTTAAATACTCCACTAATGGCAGAGGAAAATTTGCATCGTATCCGACTGGCTTACGAAGATAAATTAAATACAGAGGAATTTCCGGGGGATTATATATTTACTCTCGGCTACAACCAAACACACGGCATGATACACGATTTTTCCGAAGTTATGTTTCAATGGTCGAAAGAATTCGGCGAATCCGGAAACGCTTTAGAATGGCTGGCGCCTATAATTGACGAAGAATACTATGAAGAGGCGATGGGATTTTCCGCCAATATTCGAGGCGGTTCGGATAACAGAAAGAAATTTTTGCAAAGAATCGCCGAATTTATACTTAAATTCAAAATCGAAGCGGTAACCGCGTCACATAGCCAAACGACAGGCGAATTAAGAAAAATAACGGACGACAGTTTTGAAAACAAACAACGGGTGATAATTATTTCGCATTCGCAGGGGAATTTATACGCTAACGAGTTAATTGATTATTACAATCAAAATAATAAAGAAGAAGAAATGCTCAGAACGGGAGTTTTGAATATAGCTCCTCCCACCGTTTCTCCGTCTAAATTATGGTGGTACACAAACAGTGACGACGCCGTAATAAATAATTCGAGAAAAAATTTTAACCAAAATATATTGCCGGGATTTGAAAACTATGTCATATCCGACGACGAAGACCCGCGGGAACGCAGAAGACACGGTTTTTGGACATCGTATTTTCACGATAATTTAAGAAGCAGACTCTTAATCGACAGCGTATTTTTCGATTATTGTGAAAATTTGCCGTTTGAGCCTACTTATCACCCCGACGACGTAGCGCAAATTAATAATTTGATTGTATATCACGGTCTTGATTGGGAGTACGATAATCCTAAGAATTGGAATAAAGATTATATTTCATGGACAGACACGACGACAAACAAAAGAATTACCCGTTTGCATATGGCATGGCCCAATATATTATCCGGCGACGTATCGCTTGATTTGCAGACGCTTGATTCTTTGCTGATTGGAAATAGTCAAATAAGTTCGTTGGATATATCAAATAATACGGAACTGACACATCTGGATGTCGCCGGCAATCTACTGACATCGCTGGATCTGACAAATAATAAAAAACTGACAAATTTGATTTGTTGGGGTAATTATTTTTCGGAGGACATTTGTCCTTGATTTGAACTTGCTGTAATTTCAAATACACGACAAATTCCTGTTGTCTGTCAACGGTTTGTTGAAATTAGTAAGTATTGAGATATTTATCTAAAATATTGAAAACAAATAGACGGTTCAAGATAAATTAAGGATAAAAAATTCGGCGACATGTCTTAGGCGCTTATTACGCAATATATGTCGCTTTTTTATACAAGAAAAATGATATTTTTCAAAAGATTAAAAATAGGAGTGTTTTATGCACAATACGAGAAAAATCAACGACGATGTTTTTTGGGTAGGCTCAAACGACAAACGACTTGCGCTGTTTGAAAATGCGTTTCCGATTCCAAGCGGGGTTTCTTACAATTCTTATTTGGTTTTGGACGAAAAAAACATACTGCTTGATTGCGTTGACAAATCGGCGGGTAAGGTGTTTTTTGAGAATCTGCACTATCTTTTACAAGACAAAAAACTTGATTTTGTTGTGATAAACCATGTCGAGCCTGACCACTGCGCAACGCTTGACGAGTTGGTTTTGCGCTATCCCGACGTAAAAATAATCGGCAATGCGAGAACTATTTCAACGATTAAGCAATTCTTCGATTTTGATTACGGCAAACAAACTATAGTTGTAAAAGAAGGAGACGAAATTTGCAGCGGAAAACACAAATTCGTTTTTTATATGACGGCGATGGTTCATTGGCCCGAAGTTATGGTAACGTATGACGCTGTCGATAAATATTTGTATTCGGCAGACGCTTTTGGGACTTTCGGAACGATCAACGGAAACATTTTTGCCGATGAAACGGATTTTGAGCGTGATTTTTTGGACGAAGCGCGACGGTATTATACAAATATCGCAGGAAAATACGGTATGCAGGTTCAGGCGGCTCTTAAAAAGGCGACTACGCTTGAAATTTCTACGATACTCCCGCTTCACGGACCGATTTGGCGTAAAAATCTCGGCTGGTTTATCGATAAATATCAAAAATGGAGTTCTTACACACCCGAAGAGGAAGGGGTTTTGATCGCCTACGCTTCTGTTTACGGGAACACAGAAAACGCAGCAAACATTCTTGCGACGAAACTTGCGGAATTTGGCATAAAAAAGATCGCCGTATTTGACGTTTCCGTTTCGCATCCGTCGTTTGTACTTTCTCAGGCGTTTAGATTTAGCCATATTGTTTTTGCCAGTACGACTTATAATTCGGGAATTTTTGTGAATATGGAAACGCTTCTGCGCGATATTGCGGCGCATAATTTGCAAAATCGAACGATTGCGTTTATTGAAAACGGTACGTGGGCGGCACAGTCCGAAAAGCAAATGAAAGAAATTTTGCTTCCACTTAAAAACATAAATTATTTGGAAAATTCCGTTTCGCTGAAATCAAGCGTCAAGAAAAATAATTTAGCGGAAATTGAAAATTTGGCAAAGAATATCGTAAATTCGTTTTCTGCGCAAAAAAGCGCTAAAGATCGGATTTTACATGAAAACAAAATTGAGCCGAATTCGTTTTTCAAACTAACTTACGGGCTTTTTGTTTTGACTTCGTCGCAAAACGGCAAAGACGGCGGCTGTATTATTAATACGGTTATGCAAATTACCGATTCGCCAAAGAAACGAATCGCCGTCGCGGTAAATAAGACGAATTTCACACACGATTTGATTGTAAGTTCTGGAATTTTTAACGTTTCTGCGCTCACAACCGATTCGAATTTCGATATTTTTAAGAGATTCGGATTTCAAAGCGGTCGCGATGTGAATAAATTCGCCGAATTTGAAGAATTTTGTGAAAAAAGCGAAAATAATTTATATTATCTCAAACAGAATACGAACGCTTTTTTCTCGGCAAAAGTGGTTTCTGAAAACGATTTTGAGACTCACTCGCTTTTTATCGCCGAAATTACGGAGGCGTCGGTTTTGTCGAACGTCGATTCGCTTTCGTATCGATACTATTTTGAAAATATCAAACCTAAACCCGCGGCAAAACCGCAGAATTCGAGTAAAAAGACATATGTTTGCAAAATCTGCGGATATATTCATGAAACCGACGACGATTTGCCAGACGATTTTATTTGCCCTCTGTGCAAACACGGTAAAAACGATATGGAATTGCAGTAATATTTGGAGTGTATTTGAAAAAATTTACGATTTTAATAATCTTATTTGTTCAGTTTGCGTTTTCTGCAAATTCATACGAGAGTATTGAAAAAAAAATAAAAAGAAATAAGGAAAAATCCGATTCGCTGCAAAGTTTGATCGCCGAAAGCGAAAAAAAAATATCCGAACTTTCGAAAAAAGAAAACGAACAACTTTCTCAACTGAATGAAATGGAGAAAGCGATTGAAACGAGTAAACTGTTAATTGTCGACGTTTCAAAACAAATTGATTCGTTAAGAATACAAAAAGAAGAAACCGAGAAAACTTTGGACGACACGCAAAATTTATTAACCGGACGAAAGGAAGTTATGAAATCCCGTCTTATAAAAATGTACAAGACGGGTAAGCCTAACTTTTTATCTTTAATTATAGGAGCGAGTTCTCCCGACGAACTTATAAGCCGTATAAGATACATGCAAGATCTAAATAAATACGACAGAAATTTGATTGATAAAATAAAATTAAACGAGCGAAAACTTTCCGAACAAACAAAAATTTACGAGGCTGAGAACGAACTTTTAAAAGAACTGTTTGAACAACGGCTTGAAGAAAACGAAAGGATGAAATCGCAGGTATTATCCCGAAAGGAATTTCTTGACGAGTTGCGTAACGAAAAAAATAAATGGGAAACTTCAATTGAAGAATTTAAGAGCGCGCAAGTCGAATTAAACAAAATTGTAAGAGATTTAACAAGCGAGATAATAAAACAATCGCAAAGCGTAAAATCAAACTTTTCGGACAATAAAGGAAAACTGTCATGGCCGGTAATAGGAAAAATTATAGGAAGTTATGGTAAAATCGTTCATCCGGAATATAAAACTACGATCTCAAATAACGGTATAGATATTGAAGCGCCGATTGGAACCCCGATAAAATCAGTCGCTGCCGGCGCCGTAGAATTTGTGGGAAGGATGCGCGGCTACGGAAAACTTATGATAATAAATCATTACGGCGGTTTTTTGACTATTTATGCGCATTTAAACGAAAACTTTTTTGAAAAAGGAGCGAAAGTAAGCGAAGGCGCCGTTATCGGTTCTGTCGGAGAATCCGGCTCGCTTGAAGGAAGCAAACTCCATTTTGAAGTTAGAAACGACAACAATGCGTTAAATCCGATTGAATGGCTTAAAAGTAAACCGTAACGATACTTTCGTATAGTAAAAGCGGACGGTATTTTTCCGTCCGCTTATTTTCAAGAAAATAACGACGATTATTTATTTCTTGCCGCTCTTTCTTCCTGATATTTCTTTTTAAGTTCGTCCACTATATTACTCGGCACAGGACCGTACTTTGCAAATTCCATAGTAAATTCCGCCTTGCCTTGAGTTTGAGAACGAATGTCCGTAGAATATCCGAACATTGCGGAAAGCGGCACTTCCGCATCGACTCGGCAGTATTTGGTTTCCGTCTCTTCGGTCGTTCCCAGAATAACGCCGCGCCTTTGGTTAAGAGAACCTATAATCGACCCCTGAAACTCTGTAGGCCCTTCAACGGATACTTTCATAATCGGCTCAAGAACTTGCTTTTTAATTTTTTCATATCCTTGACGAAAGGCGCCGATAGCGGCGGTTCTAAACGCCTGGTCGGAAGAATCTACAGGGTGATACGAGCCGTCGTTAATCATCATTCTTACATTAACAACCGGCGCTCCGATTACCGAACCTTCTTTAATCGCTTCTTGGAATCCTTTATCGACACTGGAAATAAATTCTGTCGGAATCGCCCCGCCTTTGATATTGTTCTCAAAGAAATAAATCAAATCGTCGCCTGTTTTCGCATCTTTTTCGGAGCCCGGTTCAAGGAAACTCATTTCGCCCGCAACGCGCCCGTATTGACCTGCGCCGCCTGTTTGCTTTTTGTGAGTATAATCAAACGGAACACTGCCGACAATGGTTTCCCTATAAGCGACCTGAGGCGGACTTTGAATAAGTTCTACCGAATATTCACGCTTCATTCTTTCTACATAAACTTCTAAATGTAACTCGCCCATACCGCGAATAATCGTTTCACCCGACTCTTCGTCCATATACGTCTGGAAAGTGGGATCTTCTTTTGTGAAACGGTTCAACGCTTTTGACAGATTATCCTGCGACTTATTGTCTTTGGGTTTTATAGCGATGGAAATCACGGGTTCGGGAATGTGCATAGAAGTCATAGAAATGTTTGTTCCGGAAATGCAGAAAGTATCGCCTGACGCGCAATCCACGCCGAACAGCGCGACTATATCGCCGCAATGAGCTACTTCGCAATCTTCCATTTTATCCGCGTGCATGCGAACGATTCGACCGATTTTAACTTTCTTGCCGGTTCTCATGTTTTCAACTTCCACGCCTTTCATCAATTCGCCTTGATAAACGCGTACATACGTTAATTGTCCGAATTTATCCTGCGTGAGTTTGAACGCGTACATAACAAGCGGTTTTTTCGGATCTGACGGAACTACTATTTCTTCGCCCGTATCGGCTTTGACGCCTTTGTTTTCAATGTCAAGCGGCGACGGAAGATAATATTCTACAGCGTCAAGAAGTTTTTGAACCGCCTTGTTTTTGTACGCCGAACCGCAAAGAACCGGACAAAGTTTGAGCGCCAAAACGCCTTTTCTAATAGCCTTGCGAATTTCATCCGCCGAAATCTCCGCCCCTTCCAAATGTTTTTCCATAAGCGCGTCGTCAAACATACAAACTTCTTCAAGCATTTTTTCTCGATATTCTTCGGCTTGGGCTTTCATATCTGCGGGGATTTCAATTTCTTTAATAATTTCGCCGTTGTCTCCCTCGTTTATATATCCCTTCATAGTAATTAAATCGACTACGCCTTTGTGAGCGTCTTCAAGACCTATGGGAAGTTGAATCATAACCGAATTAAGTCCCAATTTCTCGCGCAATTGTCCGCAAACTTTAAGGGGATGTGCGCCGCTTCTGTCACACTTATTCACGAACGCCAAGCGTGGCACGCCGTATCTTTTCATTTGCCTATCGACCGTTATCGACTGCGATTGAACGCCGGAAACCGCGCAAAGCACCAGAATCGCACCGTCCAAAACCCGCAAAGAACGCTCCACTTCCACCGTAAAATCCACGTGTCCGGGAGTATCGATAAGATTAATCGGATTATCGTTCCAACTTACGCGGGTCGCCGCGGATTGAATAGTAATTCCTCGTTCTCTTTCCAAATCCATAGAGTCCATTGTCGCCCCGACGCCGTCTTTACCTTTGACATCGTGTATGGCGTGAATTCTTCCGGCATAAAACAAAATTCTTTCGCTGAGAGTTGTTTTTCCGGAATCAATATGCGCCGAAATACCTATATTTCGCACTTTTGCCAAGTCAATAGCCATAAAACCTCGTTTTTGAAATTTTTTATACGTTTTCGGTGGGTAAAATAATTTATGCCGACAAGAAAAAATGGAATTTTAACTGTTTTTTGTAAAAACAAAATAATCTCGTACAGTACAAAAAACAAAAATTATTTTAGCGGTGCAGAAAAAGATGGAAATCAGGATTTTATTCCTGTTTTTTATTTATGTTATTTATATTAACGATCAGAGAAGACGAATCGTCCGTTCGGGCTGTTCTGTCTGCCTTCTCTGATTAAAACATAGGTATTTTCATCTTTTTCTGCAAAAAAATATGAATTTTGGCAGAGCAGCCTTTTTATGTTTTACCGCAAAAAAGTCTCTTCTCTTTCCCGTAGTTCATAAGTTATAACTTCGACAATCGGTATTATGCTTTTTGTAAAATTTTAATTCAGGAGGTTTTGTATGCAAAACAAAAACAAATTTCTAAAAGTAGCGGCAGTGATTGCCGCAGTGTGTGTAGCGGGGAATACGGCGGATTATGTTGAGAATCGTAAACTTTTAAGCAAGGGTGACAGTGTAGTAAGCGCTTATCCCGCAATAGTGGAAGTTTATGCTCTCGGCGGCGGCGGCGGCGGAGAAGGCGGACATAGAAAAAATTATTGCGGTAGTGATTATTATATTGGAACCGGTAGCAGCGGCGGCGGCGGCGGAGCGATTTATGCGAAACTGCGAGTGCCGAAAGGCTTATCTATAAAGATATTTGATATTGGCGCAGGAGGAACTCCAGGTAAATATAGGTTTGAAGGTTGCGGCAGTTCTTGGAACACCGGCGGTGATGGAGGTCATGGCGGAAATACAGTGGTTACAATTGGTGGTAATGATATTTTAAGGATCGATGGAGGAGGTGCTCACGGTGGAGGAACCGAGGTTGGCGGTCAAAATAGTAACGGTGGAGGATCCGGCGGCTGCGTAGCTATTAGAAATAATTCAAGTGAAATTACTTTAATTGATAATGTTTTCTCATGTGGATACCGTGGCGATAATGGCGCTGATTGGCAGATAACTAACGCTGCAGGCGGTAATTCAGGGCAAATACCCGGAGGAAAAGGTATTCGCACCGAAGTATTTGGCGGAGGATCAGGAGCAAAGAGAATTGAAAACAGTAATGAAGTGGTGGCGGCGGGTATAGGTGGTGGCGGTCACGGTGGGTATTGGGATTGGGGCGCCGCCGCTGGCGGTAGAGGTGAGGCTATTGTTTACATCACCTACTTATGGAATGTAACGTTTAACAGTAACGGCGGCTCGCCAAATCCGAGTTCAATATCTGAAATTTACAACGGCAGAAAAATCGGTGAACCGAGCAAACCTGCCAAAACAGGTTATATATTTGACGGCTGGTATAAAAACGCCGAATGCACAGACGCAAACAGATGGGATTTTAATAACAGCGGAGTAACGGGAGACATGACTCTTTACGCCAAATGGACAAAGGAAGAATACTATATAACGTATGATCTTAACGGCGGAATAAATCATGCTTCAAATCCGTTAATTTATAACGTAGAAACTCCGACAATTACTCTTCAATCGCCGACAAGAGAACACTTTACCTTTGGCGGCTGGTTTGATAATGCAGAATTAAGCGGAACAACTGTTACTTTAATACCAAACGGCAGCACGTGGAACAAAACGTATTACGCCAAATGGGTAGCGATACCATTCACCGTATCGTTTGACACCAAAGGCGGCTCACCGACCCCGCCGCAGGTTATTGTCAATTCGGGCAATCTTGTTGATAAACCTAACGACCCGACAAGACTGCATCATGAATTCTTAGGTTGGTTTATAGATTTGGACAGTGATATTCAATGGAGTTTTGTGAACAACACGGTAACTAAAGACATTA